>NZ_JBRREI010000020.1:0-78783 GCF_056760195.1 Stenotrophomonas sp. STEN020 | reverse complement strand
CCCCCCCCTTCGGCGCTGCCCCCCCACCCCCCCCCCCCCCCCGCGCCGCCCGCCTCTCCGGGTCTCTGTCATAAACCCCAACACTTTTTTTCTGCCCCCCCCCCCCCCCCCCACGCCGACAAATCATGAGATTGCAATGACAGCGTGATCTGCGGCAACACAGGCTTCGCGGCTTACGCCGCTCCTACAACAGGAAGCCGCTCCTACAACGCTGCTACCTCAGGCGCCAGCCATCCACTTCAGCATCAAGCCGGTCATGTAGGCGATCACCGTGCCGGTGGCATAGCCCACCGTGCCCAGCAGCACACCCACCGGCGCCAAGGTCGGGTGGAATGCAGCTGCCACCACCGGTGCCGATGCCGCCGCACCGATATTGCCCTGCGAACCGATCGCGAAGAAGAACAGTGGCGTGCGCAGCATCCGGCCAACGATGTACAGCAGGCCGATGTGCACGCCCATCCAGATCACACCGAGCAGGAACAGCCAGGGACGATCAGCCAGTGACAGCAGGTCCATCTGCATGCCGATGCAGGCAATCAGGAAATACAGGAACAAGGTGCCGATCTTCGATGCACCCGCCGCTTCCAGATTGCGCGCACGGGTAAAGCTCAGCAGCAGGCCGGCAATGGTGGAAAGCATCACCACCCACACAAAGGACGAGTTCAACGAAGCCTTGCTTGCCCAGCTGACGTTCTCACCAAACCAGTTGGCCAGCGGGACAGCCAACGCGTGTGCAAGACCAACAACACCCAGACCAACACCAACGATCACCATCAGGTCGGTCAGACTGGGATTGCGCGCACTCTTGGCTTCGTACTCGGCAATGCGACGTTTCATATCGTCGATGGCCGTGGTGTCTGCACCACTCTTGGCATCAATCGCCTGCGAGCGGCCGGCAAGCCACAGCAGCACCGCCATCCACAGACTGGCACAGGCCACATCGACCACCGCGATCTGGCCGAACGTGGTGGCATCGACGTTGAAGGTTTCGCGCATGGCGGCCATGTTGGCACCGCCACCGATCCAGCTGCCGGCCAATGCGGCCATACCGGCCCAGGTGTCACCGGCTACGGTTTCCGGATGGATGAACTTCATCACCTGGAACGACACCGCCGCACCCAGCACGATGCCAACCGTGCCAGTGACGAACATCACCAGCAGCTTGGGGCCAAGCTTGGCGATACCTTTCAAATCAATGGAAAGCGTAAGCAGAACCAGCGCCGCCGGCAGCAACACGTCACGTGCGATCGGGTTGTAGAGCTTGGTGCTGTGGCCGTCGATAAGGCCAGTGGTGTTGTAGATGGCGGGTATGAAGTAACACAGCAGCAGCGCTGGCACCCAGGTGAAAACCTTCTTCCAGAACGGGGTTGGGCCGCTGGCCAACCAGAAGATCAGGGCCAATGTTGCAGCGATCAGGCCGAGGCCGACGATGTCATTGGTGATGAGGGCAGTATTGGGCTCGGTCGGCATAAGGCCTGTTCCTGTCGATCGAAGAAAAAAAAAACGCCACGTTGGTGACGTGGCGTCGGAGGGTGGAGCCTAGCATGGTGGTGGATGTTGGTCTTGCTTAGCGAAAGCAGCGCTACGCGCTCCCCTCTCCCCAACCCCTCTCCCGCAAGGGGAGAGGGGCTAAAGTTGCGGTTGCACGGTTAACTCGCGCTCGCGGGATTCGAGCCCCTCTCCCCTTGCGGGAGAGGGATTGAGGAGAGGGGAAGCACGCAATGCGTGCCGCTTCTTAACCGGCCCCAGCCATCGCCCGCAACGTAATCCCCACCACATAGGCCGCACCGGTACCCACCGCATAACCCAGCGTGCCCAGCAACACACCTACCGGCGCCAGCGCCGGATGGAAGGCCGTAGCCAACACCGGCGCCGAGGCCGGGCCACCGATATTGCTCTGCGATGCAATCGCGAAATAGAAGAAAGGCACCTTCAGCAGTTTGCCGACCAGCCACAACAGCACGATGTGCACGCCGATCCACAGCACGCCCAACGCAAACAGCCACGGCTTCTCCAGCAGCGCCAACAGATCCATCTGCATGCCGATGCAGGCGATCAGGAAGTACAGGAACATCGAGCCCCACTTCGAAGCGCCTACGCCTTCCAGCTCGCGCGCACGCGTGAAACTCAAGCCCAGACCGATGAAAGTCGCCAGCATCACTACCCACACGAACGGCTTGTCCATGCTCACCGAGCTGGACCAGCTGACGTTTGCGGCAAACCACTCGGCCAGCGGTGCGGCCAGGCCGTGCGCCAGTGCTACCGCACCGAACGCCACGCCGGCCATCACCATCAAATCGCCCAGCGCCGGAATGCGCGCGTGCTGCGCCTGATAACTGGCCACACGATCACGCAGATCATCCAGCGCGCGCGTATCGGCGCCGCTGCGCTTGTCCATGGCCGGCGCACGTGAAGCGAAGAAGATCAGCACTGCCATCCAGACATAGCCGACACCAACATCCACCACCGCGAACTGTCCGAAGGTGGTGGCATCGACTTCGAAGATTTCCTTCATCGCCAGCATGTTGGCGCCGCCGCCGATCCAGCTACCGGCAAGCGCCGCCATACCGCCCCAGGTTGCGCCGGCCACGGTTTCCGGGTGCAGCCAGGCCATTATCTGGAAGGCGACCACTGCCCCGAGCATGATGCTCAGCACCGCCGCCACGTACATGGCCAGCATCTTCCAGCCCAAACCGAGAATGCCTTTCAGATCGATGGACAGCGTCAACAACACCAGTGCGGCAGGCAGAAACACATCGCGCGCGATCGGGTTGTAGAGCTTGGTGGTCTCGCCATCGATCAGACCGAAGGTGTTGTACACACCAGGAATGAAGTAACACAGCAGCAACGCTGGCACGAAGCTGTAGAACTTTTTCAGCAGCGGATTGCTGCTGCCCGATGTCCAGAAAATAACGCCCAGCGTGGCGGCGATCAGGCCGAACACGATGATGTCATTGCTGATGAGTGCGCCTGTTGCGGCTGCCATCATCGTCTATCCCCTTGATTACCTGGTGTGGGCAAACCCCGCCCATGAAGAAAACCTGCAGCCACACCTCATCAAGGACAGAAGACAGGGATAGCGCAGAACGAAGCAACAACGGCGGATCCTTCGCCCCTCCCGGCCATGCCGACCCGGCAGAACAACACTCCCCGTCCCATGCCTGGCAATCAACAGCCCAACAGGACGACAACTACAGCCGCTAGATGCTGCTCACGATGACACCACGCTGCCGCTGATATTCCGCCTCGCTGAGCAGGCCTTTTGCGCGGAGTTCATCCAACTGTTGCAGACGCCCCTGCAGGCTCAATGGATTGGCTCCTGAACTGGGCTTGCCTGCTGCCCGCACGCACAACCAGACAACCAAGGCGATGCCGCCTGCAAGAAACACAAAACCGACCAACAGAACAAGTAGATGCCAGATGCTGAACATTCCCATCGATCACGCCCTCCATGACAACGAGCACAAGAATGTAGCGCGGCGCAGGACCTGAATCACGGTGCCGGCCCAAAAGAAAAGGCGCGCCAACGGCGCGCCTCTCCATGACCCGTTACTCGCCGATGTGCTGCTTCAGCCAGCCATTGACCGTGTCATGCCACTGCACGCTGTTATGCGGCTTCAGCACCCAGTGGTTTTCGTCCGGGAAGTACAGGAACTTGGACTCGATTCCCTGACGCTGCAGCGCGGTGAACGTGGCCAGGCCCTGCTCCACCGGGATGCGGTAATCCAGCTGGCCCTGCACCACCAGCATCGGCTTCTTCCAGTTGGCGACGTGGTTGACCGGATTGAACTTCTCGTAGTTCTGCGGCACGTCGTACGGAGTACCGCCCTGCTCCCACTCGGTGAACCACAGTTCTTCGGTGGCATAGCCCATGGCGCGCTGGTCGAACACACCGTCGTGGTTCACCAGGCACTTCCACGGCTCATTCCAGTTGCCGGCAATCCAGTTGACCATGAAGCCGCCGTAGCTGGCGCCCAGCGCACAGGCCTTGTCGCCGTTGAGGAAGCTGTATTTCTGCTGCGCCGCGGCCCAACCCTTCTGCAGGTCTTCCAGCGGGCGATCGCCCCAATGCTGGCTGATCGCGTCGGTGAAGGCCTGGCCGTAGCCCGTGGAGCCGTGGAAATCGATCATCACCACTGCGTAGCCCTGACCGGCATAGGTCTGCGGGTTCCAGCGGTAGCTCCAGCCATTGCCGAAGCTACCCTGCGGGCCGCCGTGGATCAGGAACGCAACCGGGTACTTCTTGCCTTCCTGGTAGTTGTGCGGCTTGACCACGTAACCGTGCACGGTCTCGTCGTTCCAACCCTTGAACGAGAACTGCTCGAAGTCACCGAAGTTCACGCCATCCAGCATTTCGCCAGCGCTCTGGGTGATGGCACGCTGCGGTGCGCCGGCAGCGGTGCTGCTGGTGAACACCTGGTCGCCACTCTTCAGCGAGTTGCGGGTAAAGGCCAGCGCATCACCGGCGACGTCGAAGGACGAAATGCTGCCCTCGCCCACCAGCTTGCTTGGCTCGCCATTGGCGATGTTGACCGCGAACAGCGGGTGTTCGCCCATGTCCTGTGCGGTGGTGTAGATGGTCTGGCCATCGGCCGACAAGGTGATGCCATCAGCCGAGCGGTCCCACTGCGCGGCGATTTCCTTGACCTTGCCGCTGGCCACGTCCATTGCCATCAGGCCGAAGCGGTCAGCTTCGAAGCCCGGGCGCTTCATCGCGCGGTAGAACAGGGTCTTGCCGTCGGCGCTGAACGCCGGGCCGGCGTCCCATGCTGGGTTGGCAGCGGTCAGATTGACCGGCGCCTTCTTGCCAGCTGCGTCGAGGCGGTACAGATCGAAATTGGTCGACCACGGCTCCTTGCTGCCCTGCACGCGGATGCTGGCGACCACCGACTTACCGTCCGGCGCCCAAGCGAAGTCTTCATTGCCGCCGAACGGCTTGGACGGCGCATCGCCAGCCAGCGTCGCGCTGATCGCCGAAGCGCCCTTCACCGCAGCAGCACCGGCTGCCGGCAGCGGTGCGACGAACAAGGTGTTGCGGCGGCCGTCAGCCCAGGTGTCCCAATGACGCACGAACATGCTGTCGTACACCTGGCCGCTGCTCTTGTCGGCCTTGTCCTTGTCCAGACGCTTGCTGGTGCAGGCCAGGTCCGAACCGCAGTCCTGGAACACGCCGGTGCTGAACAGCACGCGGTCGCCCTGCGGCGAGATGCGGTAGCTATCCACGTCCAGCGCGAAATCGGTGAGCTGGCGCGGCTCGCCGCCAGCCAGCGGCATCACGTACAGCTGCTGGCTGCCGTTCTTGGCGCTGAGGAAGTACACGTTCTGGCCCTCGATGGAGGCCGAATTGACGTTCCAGCCAGCCGGGCTCAGCTGCTTCGGCGGCGCCATGTCGCGGGTACGCAGGTCACGGATCCACAGGCTGCTGCTGGCCTTGAGATCGGCATCGACGATGCGCTTGGCGAACACCACCTGGGCGCCATTGGCGCTGAGCAGCGGCGCGGACGCACGGTCCAGCTTGACCATGTCGCGGACTTCAAAACCGCGCGCACTGGCCAATGATGGCAAGGCGGCCAGCAGGCACAGCGGCAACAGGGCGTGACGAAGCTTCATGGGCAACTCCCAGACAAAGGCAAACCCCGATGGTAGGCGTCCAGCCCGCCCCACTGCAAAGGCTTGAAGTAATGCACGGGCAACCGCCGGAAACAGCAAAGCCGCCCAAGGGCGGCTTTGCTGTTGTCGCTTTGCTTCGCTTCTACCTAAGCCCCTCTCCTGCAAAGCGGGAGAGGGGTTGGGGTGAGGGCGCCGTGGCTCTGGCTTTGGCTCCAAGCCCCCTTCCTTTGGCCGCAGGCCAAGGGGAGGGCTGGGGAGGGGTGCTCTAGCTCTAGCTCTGGCTCTGGCTCTAAAGCTTCAAGCCCATAGCCAAGTCAAAATCAAATGCTCCCCCCATCCGCCCTTCGGGCACCTTCCCCCGCAAGCGGGAGAAGGAAAGGCAGTGCGGTCTGTCGAGTTCCAGCCCTTAAGCCTTCGCCGCCGGCTCGCCCTTCTTGCCGATGCGGTACATCAGCAAGCCAACCAGGAACAGCACGAACAGGCCAACCCAGGCCGACACGCTCGCCCAGGTCTCAGCAAAGCCACCCAGTGGCAACGCCAGCACGTCGCCCTGGCCGCTGACCACGATCGGCACCGCAATGGCGATGCCCATCAAGGCTTCACCGGTGATCAGGCCAGCAGCGAACAGCACGCCCGGGCGATGCACGCGGTCACGGCCTTCTTCGTCGTCGGCACGCAGCTTGTGGAAACGCTCGACCAGGTGGGCCAGCAGGCCGCCCAGGAAGATCGGCACCATCAGTTCCAGCGGCAGGTAAATACCAATGGCAGCAGCCAGCACCGGCACGCGGAAGCGCTTACCGGTCTTCTTCAGCCATTCGTCGATGGCGATGATCAGCGCGCCAACACCCGCGCCCAAGGCAATCATCGTCCACGGCAATTCACCGCCAAACAGTCCACGCGCCACCGAGGCCATCAGGTTGGCCTGCGGTGCTGCCAGCGAGTTCGGGTGCTCCGCGGTCGGTGCGCCGATGCCGTAGGCATGGGCCAGCAGGTTCAGCACCGGCGCCATGATCAGGGCGCAGGAGAACGCGCCGATGCCCAGCATCAGCTGCTGTTTCCACGGCGTCGCGCCGACCAGATAACCGGCCTTGAGATCCTGCAGGTTGTCACCGCCAACGGCGGCCGCACAGCAGACCACCGCGCCGATCATGATCGCGGCCACCGCACCCAGCGGAGCACCGCCGACGCCAACCGGAATCAGGCCGTCCTTGCCCAGCAGCAGCACCAGCACCACCGAGGCGAACAGGATGGTGGAAATGGTGATGCCCGAGACCGGGTTGTTGGACGAACCAATCAAACCAGCCAGGTAGGCCGACACCGACACGAACAGGAAGCCGGCGACTATCATGATGATGGTCATCGGGATCGACACGTGCCACTGGCCGACGATGGCCTGGTACAGGCCCAGCAGCGGCAGGGTGAAGGCGATCAGCGCGATCAGCATCCACTTCATCGGCAGGTCGCGTTCGGTCTCGGCCAGTGCCGGGCCACTGCTCTTGCGGGCGGCGGCGAAACCACTCTTGACGCCATTGAGCAGCGACTTGCGCAGCGAGAACAGGGTCCAGACGCCGCCGATCAACATGGCGCCGACGCCCAGGTAACGGATCTGCGAACCCCAGATGGCGAACGCAGATTCGGCCGAGCCGGCATTGGCCAGCGATGCGGCCAGGTCCGGGTTGCCGCTCAGGAAGAACGCCTGGTACAGCGGAATGGCAATGTGCCAGGACAGGATCGAGCCGGACACCACCACGATGCCGACGTTCAGGCCGACGATGTAGCCCACGCCCAACAATGCCGGCGACAGGTTGGTGCCGATGAAGGCGGTGATCTTGGAACTGCCGACATAGGCCGACTGCGCCCAGGCATCCGGGAAGATGCGCAGGCCCGAGGCCGCAGCCAGCTTCACCAGACCGCCGATGGCAGCCGAGATGCCGAGGATCTTCATGCCCGGGCCCGGGTTCTCACCGGCCTTGAGCACTTCCGCTGCCGCCTTGCCTTCCGGGAAGGGAAGCGGGTCTTCGACGATCATCGAGCGGCGCAGCGGCACCGAGAACAGCACGCCCAGCAGGCCGCCGAGGCCGGCAATGCCCAGCACCCACCAGTACTTGAAGTCGGGCCAGTAACCCATGATCACCAGCGCCGGGATCGTGAAGATCACGCCGGCAGCAATCGACGAGCCGGCCGAGGCACCGGTCTGGACGATGTTGTTTTCAAGGATGGTGCCGCCACCGAGCAGACGCAGCACGCCCATCGAGACGACGGCGGCCGGAATGGCGGTAGCGATGGTCAAGCCTGCGAACAGGCCCAGGTAAGCATTGGCGGCAGACAGCACCACAGCCAGCACGACGGCAAGAACCACCGCGCGGAATGTGAGCTGCGCAGGCGCAGCGTTGTTCATGGAAAGCCCTTGGATGGCAAAAAAACCTTCGCCACGCTAACGCCCGCTTAACGGCAAGTCCAGCCTGAACGCAGCGCCGATGCCCTCCGCACCGGTAATTCCGTGAATCCGCATCTTCTGTTGGCCATATCGGCAAAGTCGCCCCTGCGGACCAGTGATGTTATGTTATATCTTTTCCGCAAGACTCCCCCGCATGCCCCCTGCCCTGACCAACCGCCTGGCCTCCATCGACCAGCTGCGCGGCACCGTGATGCTGCTGATGCTGATCGACCATGTACGCGAGACCTTCTATCTGCAGCACCAGGTCAGCGACCCGATGGACGTGGGCTCGGTTTCACCCGCCCTGTTCAGCTTCCGCCTGCTGGCCCATCTATGCGCCCCAGTGTTCGTGCTGCTCACCGGCCTGTCGGCGTGGCTGTATGGTCAACGCCAGCCCGATCCGCGCCGCGCCACCGCCGCCTTCCTGCTCAAGCGCGGCCTGTTCCTGGTGGTGTTGGAGCTGACCCTCGTCAACTTCGCCTGGACCTTCCAGTTCCCGGCCAGCACGCTCTACCTGCAGGTGATCTGGGCCATCGGCCTGAGCATGATCGCGTTGGCCGGCCTGCTGTGGCTGCCGCGCAAGCTGCTGTTGGCGCTGGCGGTGGTCATCATTGCCGGCCACAACCTGCTTGATCCGCTGCAGGCCCAGGGCAACGGCGTACTGGCGACGCTATGGAAGATCCTGCACCAGCGTGACTGGATCGAACTGGGCAACAGCCTGCGCCTGCGCACCTCCTACCCGCTGCTGCCGTGGATCGGCGTGATTGCCCTGGGCTACGTGCTGGGCCCGTGGTACGCCAGCAACCGCCCGGCGCCGCAGCGTCAGCGCTGGCTGCTGATCACCGGTATGGCGATGTTGACCGGCTTCGTGCTGCTGCGTGCCGCCAATGTCTACGGCGACCACCCCTGGCTGCGCTTCACCGACGCCCAGACGACGCTGATGAGCCTGCTCAACGTCACCAAGTACCCGCCTTCGCTGCTGTTCCTGCTGCTGACGCTAGGCATCGGCCTGTTGCTGTTGCGCCTGTACGAGCAGCCACGCATCGCAGCGTGGTTGCAGCCACTGGCGTGGATCGGCGCGGCGCCGATGTTCTTCTACCTGCTGCATTTGTATGTGCTGAAGCTCCTATACCTGGCCGCGATGGCGCGTTGGGGCGCGAACCACGGCACCTACTTCGCGGTCGACTCGGTGTCGGCCTTGCTGTTGATCAGCGTGGTGCTGGCGGTGCTGCTCTACCCCGCCACCCGCGCCTTTGCCCGCTTCAAGGCACGCCGCCGCGACCTGGCCTGGCTGCGCTACCTCTGAGCGCGCAGCTACGGGCCAGCGGTCCTATACTCGGCCGCTGTCCCTGCCGGCACCATCAATGACCGCAACCGCCCTGCACAGCGCTCGCACCGACGATTTCCTCGGTCACCCCAAGGGTGTCTACGTCTGCTTCTTCACCGAAATGTGGGAACGCTTCTCCTTCTACGGCATGAAGGCGCTGCTGCTGCTTTACCTCACCAAGTACCACCTGTTCGGCGACAAGGCCGGGCTGGACCTGCTCGGCGCCTACGGTGGACTGGTCTACTGCATTCCAGTGTTCGGCGGGCTGCTGGCCGACCGCTGGCTGGGCATGCGCAAGGCGGTGGTTTTCGGCGGCATCCTGCTGGTGCTGGGCCATGCCGGCATGGCCTTTGAGGGTCATGCCGCGCATCGGGTGGCGGGCGAAGTGGTCCGCGACGAGGGTGCGCTGTCGATCACCTACTTGTCGCTGGCACTGATCATCATGGGTGTGGGCTTCCTCAAGCCGAACATCTCCACCATCGTCGGCAAGCTGTATCCGGACAACGATCCGCGTCGCGACTCAGGCTTCTCGCTGTTCTACGCAGGCATCAACCTCGGCGCCCTGTTCGCCTCGCTGGTCTGCGGCTTCCTCGGCGAAGCCTATGGCTGGAAGTACGGCTTCGGCGCGGCTGGCATCGGCATGCTGGTCGGGCTGGCGATGTTCCTGTGGGGGCAGAAGTACCTGCACGGGCACGCCGAGCCAGCACAACCGGCCACGCTGCGCGAACGCGTGTTTGGCGTGCCACGCGAGTGGTTGATCTATGGCGTTGCCGTTGTCGGCATCGTTCCGGTCGCGGCGTTGATGTGGGCGGCAGCCAACGGTGCGTTCGCGTTGGGTGGCGAAATCAGCCTCGCACTGATGCTGATGATCCTTGTGCTCGGCGGCGTACTGCTGTGGTTTGCCTGGTTCACCGGCACGCAATGCACACCGGAACAGCGCCAGCAAATGATCGCGCTGATGGTGCTGATCTTCATGGCGCTGGTGTTCTTCACTTTGTATGAGCAGACCTATGGCTCGTGGGTCACCTTCACCGACCGCCTGTTGACCAAGGATCTGGTGCCGTCATTGGTGATACGCGAAGGCACGCCGCTGCCTTGGTCCATCGTCTCGCTGCTGCTGGCGCCGCTGGGTTTCGTGGTGGCCGCACGCCTGTCTGATCGCAATCCGGCATCAAATGCACCGCGCCTGCTGTTCGGCGTCATCGTTGTCGCGATGCTGGTGATGCTGGTCCGCGACTGCCTGGTGCTGCCACAGACCGCCGGTTCGCTCACCTATCTGGGTGCACTGTTTCTGGTGCTGCTTGCCCCCCTGTTCGCTGCACTGTGGGCATGGCTGGACAAGCGTCGGCTGGATCCGTCCAAGCCGTTGAAATCCTCGTTCGGCCTGGTGTTCGGTGCACTGTCCTTCGTGCCCTTGGCCCTGGCCGCACAGCAGGTGGGCGCAACCGGGCAGATGGCCAGTGTGTGGTGGCTGGTGCTGGCCTATCTGATCCTGGAGATCGGTGAGATGTGCCTGTCGCCGGTAGGCCTGTCAGCCGTCACCCAGCTGGCGGCACCGCGCGTGGTCAGCCTGATGATGGGAACCTGGTTCCTGGCCACGGCATTCTCCGAGACGCTGGCGGCACTGTTCGGCAAGCTGGCCGCCATCGACGTACCCGAAGGCGAAGTGATGAACATCGCCGAGGCTGCGGGCCGCTACGAACACCTGTTCTGGCTGCTGATGTGGATCGGCTTGGGCTGTGCGGTAGTCGCCCTGCTGGCCTCGCCACTGCTGAAGCGGATGATGCACGGCGTGCGCTGAAATCCCGCTTTTGTAGGAGCGGCGTAAGCCGCGAAGCACGTACCGCTTGCGTGACATCAACGTCCGCAACCTGACACAACTTCAGCTTCGCGGTTGACACCGCTCCCACAAAACCAGGGCCAACGCCCGCTGCCCGGGAAGAAAACTACTTCGCGGTCTCTCCACCCAAATGCTGCGACAGGAAGCTCAACAACCTGCCGTAGTACTCGCGCTGGTGTGGCTCGGTATAGAAACCGTGCCCTTCGGTGCTGAAGTACAGCGACTCCGCCGGAACACCGGCCTTGTTCAAGGCTGCCTCCATCATCCGAGTGTGTTCAATTGGCGCGATCTCGTCTTCGCCGCCAGCAGCGAGGAACACCGGAACCTTGATTCGATCCGCAAATCGGTTCGGCGACGCAGCAGCCAGCGCGGCCTGATCCTCGCCAACCCAGTCCTTGGACCAATTGCCGAGACTACGCGCGGTGCGTGCATCAGCACGCTGCATCATCGGCAAGTCATAAACGCCCACATAGCCGGCTGCACAGCGATAGAGCGTGGGCTCCTTTGCTGCGCCCATCAGCGCGGCGTATGCACCGTAGCTGGCGCCGTAAATACAAACCTTTGTTGCATCAGCCTGTCCTTCGCGGATCGCCCAGCGCGTCGCGTCGGTAAGATCGTCCTGCATCGTTCCGCCCCATTGCTGCGCGCCCAGACGCCGGAACTCCCAGCCGTAGTTTCCCGAACCTCGATAGTTGACCTGCATTACCGTATAGCCCGCCGCCGCCAACATCTGCGCATCACGGTCGTAACGCCATGCGTCAAATATGCCGTACGGGCCACCATGCGGCATCAGCACCATCGGCCGCGGGCCTGTGACACCACGTGGCTTGGTGAGGTAACCGTGGATCTTCAATCCATCGCGTGCAGCAAAGCTGAAGGGTTCAACCACGGCTGCTGCATCCGGGTCGATCCAGCTGCCGCTGGCGACCACGAAACTCAGCTTCTTGGCGGCAGAGTCATACAGGTAGAAATCGCCTGGATTGCTACCAGACCACACTCTCACCATCGACAACTGGCCGTCTTTGGTACTGGAAGTGATTCGTACCGACTGCCCCGGAAATGCAGCTTCCAGACTACGGAACAAACGCGCCTCAGGCACACCATCATCGAAAAACACACTGCGGTGGCGCCCATCCATTATCTGCGCACCCACAGGCACGCTCGTGCCGGTGCGATAGATAATGGACCACGGGTCTGCTGCCTGGTCATGCAGTACGGTGGTGCGGGCATTGGTGACAGGATTCCAAGCCACGATACTGTCCGGTCCCTTGCCATCACCACGCACCTGCAGATAGGCCAATGTGTTATCTGCCGAAAAGCCCAATGGCACTTCAATCCGGCCATTCGCTTTCTGATCGTTGATCAAGCGCCAATCGGTGCCTGCCGCATCGCGGTAATACAGCTTGCTGATGTTGTCCAAACCGGAACCCAGCGCCAGACGCACCTCGCCGGTGTTATCCGTGACAAAACTGGCGTTGCGCACCGGCACCGTCGCGGCCACCGTACGGCGTCCGCTGTTTACATCCAGCCTCTCAGCACGGGTGAATGGTTCCATCGTGCCCAAAGGCCATGTAGACACCACCACGTTCCGGTCATCTGCAGGCAAGCCATCGACCAGGAATGCGGCCACACTCTCCACCTTTTTGGGCTGGATGCGGGTACCTGGGCCATTGCCCTGCACGCGGAAACCGACCAACAACTCCGGCTGCCCGCCATCGGCGTTCATGGCATACAACTCGCCGGTCAAACGCGGCTCGTCCAACAGGCCAAACTTCTCGGCGATGCCAATCAGCACGCGCTCGTCGTTTACCCAATCGAAGCTGTCTACATGCATATTGCGCTGCAGGACGAACGCCCCCGCTTTCTTGTTGCCCTCACGGGTAAAAATAACAAGTGCGGTTTTGTCTTCCAGTGGCACGGTGGCCGCGTAGTACTTGCCCGATGGCGACAATTTGATGTCGTTGAAATCATCCTTGCGAATGAATTGCCCCAGATCCACAGCGGCCCAACTACTGGCCGAACAGAAAGACAGCACCAATGCCATCCCCAGCTTTATCATCTGCATCTTGCCCCCAATGAACGGGCGTCCGGCCCGCGTTGGCTGATTCTAGCCGCCTGATACTGGATAGTTCCATCCACAGGCGCTTGAAATTTGACCGGGGGAACAGCCTATTCCTCTCAATATCCAGAAAAGATCACCGAAGCCATCGAAATCGACTCTTACGGCTTGATCGAGCCATGCACACCCATCGATTCCGGGGCAAGAATCTCAACACAATCAAACCTGATTTGTTGGCTGGGCTAAGCCTTTTCAGCGCCAACCAGACGATACGCCTCGTGCAGCATGTCGAGGAATGTCCGGCGTTGCTCCACATCCAGCACCACCGATTCCCGAAAGCGGTCAACAGACCCGGCCCAGTCGTCCAGGGCATCATCGTTGTAGATCGCCTGATACGCATCCCATGCACCAGCAGCTCGGAGGTACAGCGTCTGCGCGAACAGTTCCAACGATTCTCCATTCGAGAGTTTCAACGGCCTGCTGGTCTGGGTGTGGCTGAGCACCTGCCGCAGCACCTGGTCGTCATTGAGTTGCGATGCCCATACATGACCATTCAGATGTTGGCGGACGAACTCCAGAATCCCGGCGTGATCATCTGCAAGCCCCTTGGCATAGATGTCGTCAGGCAGCCGCAGATGGCGCCCTTCGAACAGCCACTTGACCACCAGCGTAGCGGCCGGTTTCACCGTGTTATGCACGTTGGCCTGATCGAACTCGTGGTGCCCCAGGAATTGGCGATCCTGCACGATGCTCGCCTGGATTGTCTCCACCCGCTGCTTCCTGGGGCAGAACCAGAGCTTCAGCTCCACATCCGCACCAAGCGGTTTCTGAAACAGCTGCGTATCGGTATACGCGTCCACCTTCCCGTCAAAGAAGGCCATGCACTCATCGAAGCTCGCATCCGGCCCCACGAAACCGTCCCAGAACCCGGCCGGCAACGTGACGTTGCCTTTGGGCTTGCGTGAGAACAGCAACACGGACTGCAGATGACAAACCCAGCCCCCCCGCGGGCCGGCTACCGGCGGATAGAAACGGTCGTTGATGATGTCAAACGCAAAGTAATGCTCCATCTCATGGCGCTTGTCCTTGACGCTCTTGGTGCCCTGATTCGCAGTGACGGACACCGGCGGCTTGCCGATTCCGTGCTTCTCGAACCAATCCACGAGCTGCGAATCACTACCTTTGGCGCCAATCAGACTTACGAGATCAGAAACGTGCATGGTGTCTTCCTTGAGACCTTGACTTGCGTGGACTATGGCAGGCGGATAGCAGCAGGCTGATTCCATGGCGGAATGACCTGTTTGTCTGCAGCTATTGTGGCTGAACTTTTCTACTTCTGGATGGATCGAATATCTGGGAGAGGCAGCAGATTCGAGCTTTCTCCCTGATTGAGGCCAACGCTTGGGCGTCATTGCCGCCTGCCATCATTCCGCCCTTGGCACGCCAGTCGAGCCGCGCACCATCAAGCTGAAATCCAGCGTCTGCTGAAGCTGCACATCGACGCGCTCGATGATGGCGAGCAGCAGGTTGACCGCGTGCGCGCCGATTTCCCGCATGGGTTGCCTGATGGTCGTCAACGGTGGGGTAAGGAAACTGGATGATGCAAGATCGTCGAAGCCGACGATGGACAACGCGTCCGGCACACGTATGCCCAGATCCCTGCAGGCAGCCAGGGCACCCAAGGCCATCTGATCGCTGAAGCAGAAGATCGCGGTCGGCATCGGTGACTGGGTCAACAACGCCATAACAGCCGCGTGGCCGCATTCAAGCGAGAAGTCGCCGGGCGCGATGCTCAGCTGGCGCAGACGACCGCGCGTCCTGGCAGCAGCATGGACCCCTTCCATCCGTTGTTGGTGCAGGGGATTGTCGGGCGGTCCGCCGACCACGGCGATCCGCTCATGTCCTAATCCGTACAGGTGTTCCATTACGACTCGCGCGGCGGCCGCGTTGTCGATGTGGACGCTGGGGATGCCCATGGTCGGTTCGAACTCACATCCATTGACCACCGGCGCAGCGCTGCCCTGCTGCTTGACGATGTCGCGCGCCGTTGGCGGAAGACGATGGCCAAGCACGATCAGACCATCGGCCTCGTTGCGTCTGAGCATCTGCGCGTAGCGCTCCTCGCGCTCGGCTTGATGCTGCGTATCACCCAACAGAACCGCGTAGCCAGCCGCCTGCGCTGCATCTTCGGCGCCCTGCAGGATCTGCGCGAAGAACGGATTGGCGATATCGGGGACGGTGACCAGTATCTTGCCGCTGCGCTGGGTCTTGAGTGTCCTGGCGACCGTGTTGGGGACATAGCCCAGCTTGGCGGCGGCCTGCTCGATGCGTTTGCGCGTGGCCGGCAGGACTTTGTCCGGCCGGGTGAGCGCGCGTGACACCGTGCCGGCAGAAACGCCGACGTGCTTTGCAATGTCGTAAATGGTTGCCATGCGTTACGTATTTCCTTTCATTGCGCGATGCACAACGCACCTGCGGGAGACCCGTGCTAGCGTTATGCAATCGATTGCATCAAGGCGAATTTCGTTGAAAACGCTTAGAGGTCCTGCCCTGTTCCTGGCACAGTTCATCGGTAACAGTTCTCCGTTCGATCGGCTGGACACGCTGGCCAGTTGGGCCGCGGGCTTGGGCTATTCTGGCGTACAAGTACCCACCAGCGCTCCCCAACTGTTTGATCTGGCCGAAGCAGCGCGGAGCCAGACGTACTGCGATGACGTCGCCGGCATGCTGGCCGCGCATGGTGTGCAGATCACCGAGCTGTCCACCCACCTGCAAGGACAGCTGGTCGCCGTCCATCCTGCCTACGACACCCTGTTCGACGGATTCGCACCACCGGACAAGCGTGGCGATCCTGCAGCCCGCCAGGCATGGGCAGTGCAGCAGCTGCTGCTGGCCGCCAAGGCCAGCCAGCGCCTGGGGCTGACCGCGCATGCCACGTTTTCCGGCGCGTTGGCCTGGCCTTACTTCTATCCCTGGCCGCAACGCCCGCCTGGGCTGGTGGAAGCAGCCTTCGCCGAACTCGGCCGCCGCTGGCGCCCCATCCTGGATGCCTTCGACGCCTGCGGCGTGGACCTGTGCTTCGAGATTCACCCAGGTGAGGACCTGCACGACGGCGCGACCTTCGAGCGCTTCCTCGACGTGGTGGACCATCACCCACGCGCCAAGATCCTGTACGACCCAAGCCACCTGCTGCTGCAGCAGATCGACTACCTGGGCTTCATAGACCGGTATCACGAGCGCATCGGCAGCTTCCACGTCAAGGACGCGGAGTATCGCGCCAGTGCGCGCAGTGGCGTCTATGGCGGATACCAGGACTGGATCGATCGCCCGGGGCGGTTCCGTTCGCTCGGTGACGGCCAGATCGATTTCAAGGCGATCTTCTCCAAATTCGCGCACTACGATTTCCCAGGTTGGGCAGTCCTGGAGTGGGAGTGCTGCCTGAAGCACCCGGAAGACGGCGCACGGCAGGGCGCCGCCTTCATCGCCGATCACATCATCCGGGTGACGGAGCGCGCCTTCGACGATTTCGCCGACAGCGGCAGCGATACCGGGTCCGTCCGCCACATGTTGGGAATCTGAGCCACTACCGCCCCGGGAGGGCAAGCCATGACGCACACCATGTCGCGCTTGGGCGCGATGATGTTTCTGCAGTTCTTCATCTGGGGGGCGTGGTTTGTAACCCTGGGGACCTATCTGGTGCAGGGCCCCCTGCAGGCCAGCGCAAGCCAGGTAGCCACTGCCTTCCTCAGCCAATCCATCGGCGCCATCGTCGCGCCCTTTCTGGTCGGCCTGATCGCGGATCGCTACTTCGCAGCGCAGCACATCCTCGCGGTACTGCATCTGACCGGCGCAGGGCTCCTGTGGCTGGCGTCCACAGCAAGTAACTTCAGCCTGTTTTCCGCCTGCATCATGGGCTACATGCTGTTGTTCATGCCCACTCTTGCACTGGTCAATAGCGTGGCGATGCGGCACATGCAATCGCCTGAGAAACAATTTCCATTCGTGCGAGTGGCCGGTACCGTCGGCTGGATCGTGGCGGGCGTGTTGATCGGCTGGCTGGGCTGGGAGCAGTCACAGCATCTGGAGCTGACGTTCCGGATGGCGGCGATGGCATCGCTGGCTCTGGGCCTGTATGCGTTCACGCTGCCGCACACGCCGCCGCTTGCGCGACAGCGTGAGGTCGGGCTGGGGCAGATCCTTGGCCTGGATTCGCTGCGGCTTCTGAAGTCGCGCTCCTACCTGGTGTTCTTCCTGGCATCCATCGCCATCTGCATCCCGCTGGCGTTCTACTACAACTTCACCAATCAGTACCTCAACGATCTGGGCGTGCACGGTGCGGCCGGCCTGCAGTCGTTGGGCCAGGTCTCCGAAGTGCTGCTGATGCTGGCCATGCCGTTCCTGTTCGTGCGACTGGGCGTCAAGACGATGCTGGCGTTTGGCATGGCGGCGTGGGTCGTGCGCTACCTCATGTTCGCCTTTGGTGATGCCGGCGGCGGCTTCTCGCTGCTGGTGACCGGCATCGTGCTGCATGGCATCTGCTACGACTTTTTCTTCGTCACCGGCCAGATCTACACCGATGCGCATGCCGGCCCCGCCGCGCGCAGCAGCGCGCAGGGGTTCATCACTTTGGCCACATACGGCGTGGGCATGCTGATCGGCACCTTCCTGTCCGGTGCGGTGGTGGAGCATTTCACCACCGCGACAGGACCGGACTGGCAGCAGATCTGGTTGTTCCCCGCAGGGGTAGCACTGTTCGTGCTGATCGCCTTCCTGCTGCTGTTCCGCGGCCGCCCGGTGATCGCGGCCTCGCCCTCCACGCTCTGAGAACCCATCCGATGCCAAAGCTTGGAATCGCCATCGTCGGAACAGGCATGATCAGTGCCGTGCACCGCCGCGCCGCACTGCTGGCCGGCGCCGAAGTGCGCGGCGTAGCGGCCTCTTCCCCGCAACGCGCACGCGAGATTGCGCAGTCGTGGAATGTCCCCCGCGCCTACCGGAACATCGAGGAGGTGGTGGCCGACCCACAGGTACAGGTCGTGCACATCTGTACGCCCAACCATCTGCACCGCCCCATGGCGCAGGCCGCACTGGAGGCCGGCAAGCACGTGATCTGCGAGAAGCCACTGGCCACGACTCTGGAATACGCGCAGGCGCTGGCAGCATTGGCCGCTTCGACCGGACTGGTCGCCACGGTCCCGTTCGTCTACCGCTACCACCCGGTGATCCGCGAGGCGCGTGCACGCATCGCACAGGGAGAACTGGGGCCGCTGCACCTGATCCACGGCAGCTACCTGCAGGATTGGCTGCTGGACCCGGCCAGCAATAACTGGCGCGTGGACCCGGTGCTGGGCGGCGCGTCGCGGGTGTTCGCCGACATCGGCTCGCACTGGTGCGATCTGGTGGAATGGACCAGCGGCGAACGCTTCGCCGAGGTCAGCGCGGCCTTCAACACCGCGATCCCCGAACGCGGCGCCCTCACCGGCCAGAGCTTCACCACACCTGCGGCACACGGCGCAATGCAGACGGTAGCGAGCGAGGACGTGGCTGCGGCAATGTTCAGGACCAGCGCGGGGACACTGGCTTCGTTGACGGTCAGCCAGGTATCGGCGGGACGCCACAATCGGCTCTGGTTCGAGATCGATGGCGCCAAAGCCAGCATGGCGTTCAATCAGGAGGATACCGAGCGGCTGTGGATCGGCTTGCCCGACCAGCGGGAGGAGATTTTTGTACGTGGGCCGGGCGCCGGCAATGGCGAACAACGCAGGCTCTCGGTGTTGCCAGCAGGACACGCACAGGGCTACGACCATTGTTTCGAGGCGTTTATCGCCGACACCTATCACGCCATCGAAGGCGAGCGACCACAGGGCCTGCCCACCTTCGAAGACGGATTGCGCTCGGCGCGGATCGTTGATCGCGTCATCACATCGGCCAGGACGCGCGCCTGGACCACCATCGGTTGAATCCCAGGAGGATTTCTTCATGAACATCTGTGCTCGCAAAACTGCAACTCTCGCCCTGCTGTTCCTTGCAGCCCTGCCCGCCTTCGCCCGCGACGTCACCGGCCCGCAGAAGCCGATCGCAGTGCAGATGTACACACTGTTCAACGCCGGCTCGCTCGACCAGCAGTTGAAAATCGTCCACGACGCTGGCGTGCAATCGGTGGAAACGCTTGGAACACAGAACGTAAGCACATTGGAGCTCAACCGACTGCTGGACAAGTACTCGATCAAGGTGATTTCGTCCCACGTACCGCTGGCCGAACTGCGCAATGACCTGGACGGATTGGTGGCCTTCAACCGGTCGACAGGCAACACCACGCTGGTGCTGCCGTACCTGGACGAAAAGAATCGGCCGACCGATGCCGCGGGGTGGATCGCACTGGGCCAGGAACTGGGACGTATCTCGAAGCAGCTGCGCGACAAGGGCATGCGCCTTGCCTACCACAACCACGACTATGAGCTGATCGACTTTCATGGCAAGACAGGGCTGGAACTGCTGTTCGCTGCAGCCGGACCCGACCTGCAGAGCGAACTGGACCTGGCCTGGGTCGCACGTGCCGGCTTGGATCCGGTAGTGATGCTGGGCAAACTCCGGGGCCAGGTGTTTGCGGTACATGCCAAGGACAATGCGCCGAAAGGCCAGGCCGAAGACGAAGGCGGCTTCGCCGCGCTCGGCCAGGGCGTGCTGGACTGGCCGGCGATCCTGCCTGCCGCAGCTGCTGCCGGCGTGCAGTGGTACATCATCGAGCACGACCAGCCACGTGATCCGGCCAAGGTCATCCAGACCGGCGCGGACTACCTGCGCGAGCACCTGCCCGCCGCCCAGTCCGCCAGCAATCAGCGCTAACGCGCGATGGAGCCACGCCAGAAAACACTACTTGCAGTTGGCCATGATTCTCTACGAGACGACGCTTGCGACTTCTGCGGGATGCAAGGACGTCCCGCAGCCGCTGCACAACGGGCTGCACGACCTGCAATGGCGCGTTGAGTGGAAGAAACATTGAAGTAAAGAAAAGCCCGCTTAAAAGCGGGCCTTTCTTGGATCTTGATCAACACTTGAAACTGGGTGTGTCTTAGAACGGAATATCGTCGTCGGCGAAGTCGTCCATCGGCGGAGCCGACTGCTGCTGCGGCGGTGCCTGACGCTGCTGCTGGCGCTGACCGCCGCCGTAGCCACCGCCGCCGCCCTGGTCCTGGTTGCCGTAACCGCCCTGGCCGCCACCCTGCTGCTGACGCGGGGCCGACTGGCGCTGCGGACGATCGCCGCCCATGCCACCACCGCCACCACCGCCGCCTTCACCACGGCCGCCGAGCATCTGCATTTCGTTGGCAACGATGTCGGTGGTGTACTTTTCCACACCGTCCTGGCCGGTGTACTTGTCGTAGCGCAGTTCGCCTTCGACGTAGACCGAGCTGCCCTTGCGCAGGTATTCACCGGCGATCTCGCCGAGCTTGCCGAAGAACACCACGCGGTGCCACTCGGTACGCTCCTGCTGGTTGCCGTCACGGTCCTTGCGCACGCTGGTGGTCGCCAGGCTGATGCGGGTGATCGCCATGCCGGCCTGGGTGTACTTGGTGTCCGGGTCGTTACCGAGATTGCCGACGAGGATGACTTTATTGATGCCGCGGGCCATAGGTTCCTACTCTTCCGTTGGGGTCCACCCGCCGGATGCGGGCAATAGCCGACGTATTATATCTGTCCGGCGACAGATAGCAGCCAATCCTTGCAGCCCTTGCGGCGTAAGGCTTGCGCTGGCCCCGGCCGGGGTTGCCACCGGCCCCGACGAGGTCCGAAGGGTTCGCCGGCCAGCGCTGGAATCGCCCGTCTGACGGGGCCTCCCGGACTCAGTCCGCCCCGTTCCGACGGCCACATGGCATGATGCCTGACGTCGTTCAGATTGCTGGTCAAGATGGTCATCAAGGGCAAAGCCACCTCATTGGATATCGCACACATGGCCGGCGTCTCGCAGCCGACGGTATCGCGTGCGCTGCGTGGCAGCCCGATGGTCAATGCCGAAACCCGCCAGCGCATTCTCGATATCGCCCGCCAGCTGAACTACAAGGTCGACAAGAACGCCTCCAGCCTGCGCTGCCAGCAATCCGGCACGCTGGCACTGCTGTTCTTCGAGGACCCCACCAACGATGACTCCTTGATCAACCCGTTCTTCCACTCGATGCTGGGCTCGATCACCCGTGCCTGCGCGTTGAAGGGGCTGGATCTGCTGGTGTCGTTCCAGCAGTTGTCCAGCGACTGGCATGCCGATTTCGAGGACAGCAACAAGGCCGACGGCATCATCCTGCTGGGGTACGGCGACTACCACGAGTCGGTGGAGCGGCTGCAGCGGCTGGTGGAGCAAGGCACCCACTTCGTGCGTTGGGGCGCGGCCTTGCCGGGCCAGCCCGGCGTATCGATTGGCAGTGACAACTTCCAGGGCGGCTTTGATATCAGCGCGCACCTGCTTGAGCAAGGCCGCCAGCGCATCGCCTTCCTCGGCCATGCGTCCAGCCACTACCCCGAATTCGAAGAGCGCTACCGCGGCCATGTCGAAGCCTTGGCCGCGCGCGGCTTGAGGGCAGATCCATCGCTGCAGCATGACGCCATCACCACCGAGGACTCCGGCCACGCTGCCTGCATCGCCCTGCTCGACAGCGGCAAGGATTTCGATGCCATCTGCGCGGCCAGTGATCTGATCGCCATCGGCGCATTGCGTGCATTGCGAGAGCGCGGTGTACGCGTGCCGCAGGACATCGCGGTTACCGGCTTTGACGATATCCCACTGGCAGCATCGGTATCGCCGCCGTTGACCACGGTGCAGCAGGACACCAAGCAAGCCGGTCAGCTGCTGGTCGACAAGCTGTTGAGCCTGATTGCCGGCGAGGCGGTGGAAGGCCTCACCATTCCGGTAAGGCTTGTGGTGCGGGAATCATCGCTTGGCGTGTGATTCGAGCAGCAAGTGCTGCCGCATGCCTTGGCTCAGCTGAAATCCTTGAGGATTTCGCCCACACCTGACGGCGAGATTTCGAAGCCCAGCGGCGTGCCGGGGTTGATGACCACGCCGTAGCCACCTGGCACACGGCGCAGCACGTCCAGCATCAGCATGCGGATGTTGTGCGGTGCCTGCTGCTGGTGGAAGCCAACCCGCGCCATATCGGTGAATACCGCAACGTGCAGCACGCCCTGCTTGTCGAACAGCAACGGATCAAAGCCACTGCCGTCGGCCGTGACCAGACTGCCGGTAAGCAGCACCACTTCGGAGGCGACGAAGGCCTGCATGAAGGCGCGGATCGGCAGCTTGCCGTCCATTGCGGTCTGCAACAGGGTTTCGATGGGGGTTTGCGGGGGGAGCTGGTTCATGCGGTGCCGCCGGGAATGCCTGGGGGCGGATTGTAGCGGGTGGGGCTTTGGGAGTCGCAAAGGCTGGTGCAGAAGCAAGAGCTACCCCTCCCCGGCCCTCCCCTTGCCTTCGGCAAAGGGAGGGAGACAAGCGCCCCCTGCCGCGCCGCGATCTGCCCCCTCCCTTTTGCGTAGCAAAGGGGAGGGTTGGGGAGGGGTGCTTTTGGCGCGGGGAACTAGCTAGCTAAAGCTGCCCTCACCCCAACCCCTCTCCCGCTAGCGGGAGAGGGGCTTAAGCGAGCATCACTGCGCCAGTCGCACGTCCCTGGCGTGCTGATCCGCCATAGCAGCATCCAACTGCACACGCAGCTCCGGCTGCAAGACCTGCCCCTCCAACACAAAAACCTTGACGCCATGCGCCGGCACTTCGGTCTTCAGAGAAGTTTTCACCTTCAGCGAGCGGCCATCCAGCACATCACGCCACTGCCCGGCTTGGAGGTATCGGCTCACCTCGAACGAGCGCGCAGCATCGCCCTTGTTCAGCAACACCAGCACCGTCTGTGCCGTGTCTCCATGCTGCAGCACACGGTAGAACACTGCCTCATCGCCCTGCAGTCGTTCATTCACCTGCAGACCGCGCTGCAATGCAGGCGTGGCTTCACGCAACTTCGCTATACGCCGCAGCGGCGCGAAAATCGGGCTCTGCCCTGCCGCATCCACACGTTGCTGGCCAAAGTAGGCGCGATTACCCGCATGTTCGGCGCGGCCGCGCATGAAACCGGTCTCCGAGCCGTAATAGAGCACCGGAATGCCGCGTGCGGTGAACAACCAGTTATGCGCGTCGATGAAGCCGGCATCGCTGGCATCCAGCCGCGCCATGTCGTGGTTGTCGTAGAAGCTCATCAGTGCGTATGGATTGGCATACGGGCCGCCGCTCAGGTGCAGCGGTTCGGCTAGCGCTTCAAAGCCCTTCTGCTCTTTGCCGAACACCGAGGACATAGCACCACGCAGCGGGAAATCCAGCACGCTGACGTTGGCGTTCGCCGGCCAGGTGTGCTCGGCAATCTTGGCGGCGTCGTAGTCGAAGGCTTCGCCGAACATGAACATGTCCGGGTGCTCGGCACGGATGCGGTTTACGAACTCATGCCACCACGGATGTGGCAGCCAACCGATGGTGTCGATGCGCAAGGCATCCACACCCTGCGCGGTCCATTGCAGGTAGGCGCCAACCAGGTAATCCATCACCGCCGGATTGTGCTCGTTGAAATCCGACAGCTCGGCCAGGTTGCCGTCGAAGATCGAGCCCTTGCTGCCATCGACCGGGCCGATGTTGTTGTAGAACGCGTGCAGCGGGTTGTGCTTTGGATCGAGCTTGTCCGGTGCAAGGTTCTGATGGTAGGCGATCAGCTTGCCGTCCTTGTCGAATATCTGCCCGAACTGCGGCTGCCGCTTGGGCATGGTCCAGGCTGGCGAACCGTGGTTGCCGACGATATCCAGCACCAGTTTCAGCTTGGCATCGTGCAGGCCCTTGCTCAGCCCGGCGAAATCCAGATCGGCGCTGGGCAGATGCTCGTCCAGCTTGTAGAAGTTGATGCCCCAATAACCGTGATAGCCGGTCTTGCCGCGGTCAGTCAGCGTGCTGGTGCAGCTGATCGGCTTGCTGCCGGTGAAAGCCTGATCGGGATTGTCGATGATCGGCGTGATCCACACCGCGCCAAAGCCGAGCTGGCGGATGTAGTCGGCGTTGTCCAGCACGCCCTTGAAGTCGCCGCCGAGGTAACCGATGTTGCCGTCGATCTTGTCGGGGCACGGCACCGGGATATCGAATGTGCGGTGTTCGCCGCCCTGGTCGCGATGGTCGTTGCTGGTATCGCCATTGACGAAGCGATCGGTGACCACGAAGTACACCGCGTCACTGGCGAATGGCTCAGTGGTGCCGATGTAATCCGGCCGGTTGCCGGCCAAGACCGAACCCGCCGCCACTGCCAGACCAACCGCTGCTGCCAAACGACTACGCATCACACCACCTCCTGTTGCGACGGAACCCGCAGCACGCACAAGCCGGCTACGAACAGACTGCATCCACCCAGCACCAGCACGTGGATGGGATCGCCACCAAGCCAGTTGCGCAGCGCAAAGCCCAAGGCACTGGCTGCGACCAGCTGCGGGATCACGATGAAGAAATTGAAAATACCCATGTACACGCCCATCTTCGCCGCCGGCACGCTATCCGACAGCAGCGCGTAAGGCAGCGATAGGATGGAGGCCCAGGCGAAGCCGACGCCGACCATCGACAGCAGCAGCCAATGCGGGTCCTTGATCAGCATCAGCGAGATCAGGCCCAGCCCGCCCAGCCACAGATTGACCAGGTGGCTCCAACGCAGGCCGATGGCGCGCACCATCAGCGGAATGATCAGCGCCGCCACAGCAGCAAAACCGTTGTAAGCGCCGAACAACACGCCGACCCAGTTTGCACCTTCGTTGTACGCGGCAGACTGCGTATCAGTGGAACCGAAGTGCGTGCCCGCCACCGCTGCGGTGGTATAGATCCACATCGCAAACAAGGCGAACCAGGAGAAGAACTGCACCCACGCCAGCCGCCGCATCGTGCCCGGCATGCTGCGCAGGTCATCGACGATGGTAGCCAGCATATGCGTGCCCGGCAGCACCCGCGCCACGGTGAGCAGCAGGCCGTAGCTGGCACACAGGCCGGCCAGTACGTAGAGCATGCGGTCGCCTTGGCGCCAGGCGATCAATGCCGCCAACACCACGCCCAAGCCAAGCCACACGCCAATCTGCCGCCACTGCGGCAGGCCGCCAGCACGCTGCACGGCATGCACAGCGGCCGGCTCCGCATCATCGAAACTGGCCAGCTCGGCCGGCGAATACTCGCGCGTGCTGAACACCGTCCAGCTCATCGCCAGAAGCAATACTGCTGCGCCGAAGTAGAAGGCATAGCGCACGGTATCCGGTACTTCACCCGGTCCCGCGGTATTGGCCACGCCGAAGTGCGCAAGGATGAAGGGCAGGAAGCTGGCCACCACCGCGCCCACGCCGATGAAGAAACTCTGCATCGAAAAACCGGCTGGGCGTTGCTTGGGCGACAACTGGTCACCGACGAAGGCGCGGAACGGCTCCATCGAGATATTGATCGAGGCATCCAGCACCCACAGCGTGCCAGCGGCGATCCACAGCGTCGGCGAGTTGGGCATGACCAGCAGGGCGAGCGTGGTCAGCACCGCGCCGATCATGAAGTAGGGGCGACGGCGACCCCAGCGCGTCCAGGTGCGGTCAGACAGGTAGCCGATCACCGGCTGCACCAGCAGGCCGGTCAGCGGTGCGGCGATCCACAGCCCTGGCACCGCGTCCATCGGCGCGCCCAGCGTTTCAAAAATGCGGCTGGCATTGGCGTTCTGCAGCGCGAAGCCGAACTGGATACCCAGAAAGCCAAAACACATGTTCCAGATCTGCCAGAACGACAGCTGCAGTTTGCTATTCATCAAGCGCTTCCCCCCTCCGGGAATCACGGATGCGATGTTGGGCGCGGATGCGCTGCGGCCATGGTAGAGGGCGCACCTGTGATCTGCACCGCTGTTGCATACGTATTCAATGCGGCATTGCGCCCACAGCGGCCTCCACCGGGGAATAGTGGCGCCACGTGCCAACCTCGGAGGGCGGCGCGCCGACCAGAACCCGGAGTTGAGACCCGCATGGCCGATACACGTCCCACCCCTGCCCGCCTGTCGCTGAAAGCTGCCTTCGCGCTGCTGCTGATCAGCTGCCTGCCCGCTCACGCCGCCGACCTGGCGCGCGTTACCTCACCCGACAAGCAGCTCGTGGTGATCGTCGAATCCCAGCACGAAGGCCGCCCCTCGTATCGGGTGGAACGCAAGGGCGAGGCGGTGATCGCGCCGTCGCGGCTGGGCATGCTGCTGGGCGATGGCCGCCTGGAGCGCAATGTCGCGCTTACCGGGCAGTCACAGCGCAGCTTTGATGAGACCTGGGAGCAGCCCTGGGGCGAGCGCCGTCTCACCCGCAATCACTACAACGAACTGCGCGCCAGCTTCACCGAGAAGCCCGGTGCCGGCCGCAACTACGAGCGCCGCTTTGACGTTGTGTTCCGCGTCTACGACGACGGCATCGGCTTCCGCTACGAATTCCCGCAGCAGGCGGGCATGAAGCAGGCACAGATCCACGCCGAGCTGACCGAGTTCGCACTGGCCCGCCCAGCCACCGCCTGGTGGATTCCCGCCTTCGAGTGGAATCGCGAGGAATACCTGTACCACCAGACCCCGTTGAAGGAGGTCGGCACCGCGCAGACCCCGCTGACCCTGCGCAGCGACAACGGCCTGCACATCTCCATCCACGAAGCCGCGCTGGTGGACTACGCCGGCATGAACCTGGCGCGTGGTGATGGCGACATCCTGCGCGCAACGCTTACCCCGTCCAGCAGCGGCGCGCCGGTGGTGCGCACCCTGCCCTTCAACACGCCGTGGCGCACCATCACCCTCGGCGAGAAGGCGGGCGACCTGGCTGAATCAAGCCTCATCCTCAACCTCAACGAGCCCAACGCCATCGGCGATGTGAGCTGGTTCAAGCCGGCCAAATATGCCGGTGTTTGGTGGTCGCTGCACCTTGAAACCGAAACCTGGGCGACCGGCCCGAAACACGGCGCCACCACCGAGAACACCCGCCGCTATATCGACTTCGCCGCCGCCAATGGCTTCCGTGGCGTGCTGGTGGAAGGCTGGAACATCGGCTGGGACGGCGACTGGTTCGCCAACGGTGAGGCCTTCGACTTCACCCGCGCCACCCCGGATTTCGACCTGCCCGGCCTTGCCAGCTACGCCGCCGGCAAGGGGGTGCACCTGATCGGCCACCACGAAACCGCCTGCGCGGTCAGCCATTACGAACGCCAGCTGCCTGCCGCCCTGGACCTGTATGCGCGCAACGGCGTGGATGTGATCAAGACCGGCTATGTCTGCGACGCAGGCGACATCCACCGCCAGGATCAGGTCGATGGCCCGATCACCCGCGAATGGCACGAAGGCCAGTGGATGAGCAACCACAACCTGCGCGTGCTCAAGCAGGCTGCCGCCAAACACATCGCGATCAACTCACACGAGCCGATCAAGGACACCGGCCTGCGCCGCACCTACCCGAACTGGGTATCGCGCGAAGGTGCCCGCGGCATGGAATTCAACGCCTGGGGCAACCCGCCCAACCCG
This sequence comes from Stenotrophomonas sp. STEN020, assembly GCF_056760195.1. Classification (NCBI taxonomy): domain Bacteria; kingdom Pseudomonadati; phylum Pseudomonadota; class Gammaproteobacteria; order Lysobacterales; family Lysobacteraceae; genus Stenotrophomonas; species Stenotrophomonas sp. STEN020. Next base: position 50,949 of record NZ_JBRREI010000020.1, on the reverse strand, counting down.
CCCGGTCATGAAGCCACGCTGGTATTCACCCGCATGCTGGGCGGGCCGATGGATTACACCCCCGGCATCGTCAGCCTGAAGGGCCGCAACGGTCTGGCCCTGCGCAGCACCCTGGCCAAGCAGCTGGCCCTGTACGTGGTGCTGTACAGCCCGGTGCAGATGGTCGCCGACTTGCCCGAGCACTACGCCCAGCACCCCGACGCCTTCCAGTTCATCAAGGACGTGGCGGTGGATTGGGAGGAAAGCCATGTACTCAACGGCGAAGTTGGCCAATACGTGACCTTTGCCCGCAAGGCGCGTGGCAGCGAGGAATGGTTTGTGGGCAGCGTTGGCAGTGAAAAGCCGCAGGCGCTGGATGTTGCCTTGTCATTCCTGACCCCGGGCAAGCGTTACCGCGCGGAGATCTACCGCGACGGGGAAGGCGCGAACTGGGAGACGGCACCGTTTGCGTTCGTTCGCGAGGCACGCGAGGTTGGCAGTGGCGACCGGATCAAGCTGCAGTTGGCGGCTGGTGGCGGCGCTGCGGTGCGGTTTGTTCCGGTGGAGTAAGCGCTGGGCGGCTTGAAGCCCAAGGCTTTGGGCTTTGGGCTTTGGGCTTTGGGCTTTGCTTCACAGCCGTCATTCCCGCGAAGGCGGGAATCTCTCCTGGCCTTTGGCCTTTGGCTTTGCTTCACAGCCGTCATTCCCGCGAAGGCGGGAATCGCTCTTGTCTTTGAATTTTGCGCGGAACGTCACGAGCGCAGAGCGATTCCCGCCTGCGCGGGAATGACGGCATAAAACCAAAGCCAGAGCCAGAGCCGGGGCCAGGCCGATTCCCGTCTTCACGGGGATGACGGCGTAAAGGCGGAACCCCCGCAGAAAGCGTTTTCAGACCTATCTGCCCCCGCAAACCCGCATTGAATACGTATGCAGCCCAGCGCCACGGGCTTGCCCGCTGATTACCATGCGAGTCAGTCGCAGGCAGCAAAAAACAGCGATGCATCCCCCACCCAAAAAAATACGGGGGAGCACAAAAAACATCCAAACGACATCACCTGGGAGAGGGGAGTATGTTGAACACCAAGCGCAATCTGCTGAGCGTTGCACTGGCCTCAGCCATCACATTGACTGCCACCGGCGTGCACGCACAGACCGTGGACGACGAAGCCAAGGCAAAGCCGAAGGCAGAAGCAACCGATCTGGACACCGTCACCGTCACTGGCATCCGCCGCGGCATCGAGAGCGCGATTTCGGTCAAGCGTGACTCAACCTCGATCGTGGAAGCCATCTCGGCCGAAGACATCGGCAAGCTGCCGGACGTCAGCATCGCCGAATCCATTGCCCGCCTACCCGGCCTGGCCGCCCAGCGCGTCGCCGGCCGTGCCCAGGCCATCAGCGTGCGCGGCCTGTCGCCCGACTTCGCCACCACCCTGCTCAACGGCCGCGAAATGGTCAGCACCGGCGACAACCGCTCGGTGGAGTTCGACCAGTACCCGGCCGAACTGATCAGCGGCGTCACCGTGTACAAAACCCCGGACGCCGGCCTGGTTGGTCAGGGCCTGTCCGGCACCTTGGATCTGCAGACCGTGCGCCCGCTCAGCTACGACGAGCGCGTCATCGCCGTCAGCGGCCGCTACCAGAAGAACTCGCTGGGCGAAGCCGCTGGCGAAGATCCGTACGGCAACCGCCTCAACTTCAGCTATGTCGACAAGTTCGCCGACAACACCATCGGTCTGGCCATCGGCATCTCCCATTCGGAGATGTCCAAGCAGGAGAACCAGGTCGGTCTGTACGAGCCCTGGCAGGCGATCGGCAACAACTGGCGCCCGGGCGTTGCCGCCGGCACCTTCTATTCCGACGGTATCAAGGCGTTGCGACGCACCGGTAACGCCAAGCGTGACGGCGTGATGGCGACCCTGCAGTTCCGGCCGAACAACAGCTGGACCAGCACGCTGGACACTTTCTACACCAAGGCCAAGGAACACGACACCGCCAACCAGATGGAAATCCATCTGGGCGATTACAACGGAAATTACGACCGTTTGAACGTCACCGACGTGGTGGTCAACGGCAATGGCAGCTTCGTCAGCGGCGTGGCTCACAACGTCTATCCGTTGGTGCGCGGGATGTACAACAACCGCGAAGACACCATCAAGGCAATCGGCTGGAACAACGAATTCAATTTCGGCGATGTGCGTGTTGTTGCCGATGTCAGCTGGTCCAAGGCCGAGCGTGACGAACTGAACCTGGAAAACAACCTGCAGCTGCTGCCGGCACCGATGCTGGATTCGGTGAAGCTGAACTTCGCTGGCGGCAACTTCCCGCAGTTCACCCCGGGCCGGGACTATTCGGACTTCAGCAAGCTCTACCTGACCAACACCATCTATGGTTCTGGCTACGGCAAGACCCCGCATGTGGATGATGAACTGAAGGGCTTCAAGCTGGCTGCCACCTTCCCGGTGCCGGAAGGCTTCAGCTGGTTCTCCGACTTCGACGTCGGCATGAACTACGCCGACCGCAGCAAGAACAAGACCCAGGCCGAAGGCAACATCAATCTGGGCGCGCAAGGCATCACCAGCATCGCCGCCGACCTGCAGTACAAGCCGGTCAATCTTGGCTTTGCCGGCGCAGGCTACATTCCGGCCTGGAATGTGCCTGCTGCAGTTGGCCGCTACATGGTGTTCAACCCGACCACCACCGAGAGCTATCTGATTCCGAAGCAGTGGACGGTGGACGAGAAGATCACCACCACCTTCCTGCGCGCCAACATCAGCACGCATATCGGTTCGATCCCGGTGCGCGGTAATGTCGGTATCCAGGCCCAGCACGTTGACCAGTCCTCAAGCTCCAACTACTGGGACGGCTCGCAGCCGGTTGGCAGCCAGGTGATTCCGATCAACGCAGGCAAGAAGTTCCTGGATTTCCTGCCGAGCTTGAACCTGGCCTTCGAGCTGCCAGCCGAAAACACCGTGCGCTTCGCTCTGGCCCGCCAGGTTGCGCGTCCGCGCGTCGACGAACTGCGTGCCTCGATGGAATTCGGCATGGACACCAACACCGGCAAGCCTGGCTCCAGCGGCGGCAATCCGACCCTGGATCCGTGGGTAGCCAACGCAGCCGACCTGTCCTGGGAAAAGTACTTCGGCAACAAGGCCTATGTGGCCGCCGCAGTGTTCTACAAGGACCTGAAGAGCTACATCTACACCGAAAAGCGTGACGGTTACGACTTCACCAACCAGGTGGCGGAGTGGCTAAAGGTTGGCACCAATGCAGCCCAGCTGCAGGTCCCGGCACAGTCGATCGGCTACTACACCGCACCGTTCAACGGCACCGGTGGCAGCCTGCGCGGTGCCGAGCTGACCGCATCGTTGCCGCTGGACCTGTTCTCCGATGCCCTGCGTGGCTTCGGCGTGGTGGCCAGCGCCAGCTTCAACGACAGCGACATCATGATCAAGCCGGATCCGGCCAACACCTCCAGTGTTGGCAGCGCGCCGATCATGCTGCCCGGCCTGTCCAAGCGCGTTTACAACTTCACGGCCTATTACGAAAACAGCGGCTTTGAAGTGCGTTTGAACCAGCGCAAGCGTTCGGACTTCATCGGTGAAATCGGCAACTTCAACGGCGCGCGTACCCTGCGTTACGTCAAGGGCGAGAACGTGTTGGACGCGCAGCTCGGCTACAGCTTCGGCGACGGCACGATGTTCAACGGCCTGAGCCTGTTCCTGCAGGCCAGCAACCTGACCAACTCCAAGTACGAAACCTATGCCGGTAGCAAGGATCGTCCGCTGGAAACCGTGGAATGGGGCCGCACCTACCAAGTGGGCGTGAACTACAAGTTCTGATCGGTTCTGGTTGAATGCGAACTCAAGGCCCGCTGCTTTTGCAGCGGGCCTTTTGCGTTGGCGGCGAAATTGCTGCAAAGGCCGCATTGAAGCGTGTTGAGACCGTAGTTCAGCGCTTCGGCTGGTGCTTCTGCTGGTGCTTCTGCTGGTGCTTCTGCTGGTGCTTCTGCTGGTTCTTCTGCTTGTGCTTCTGGTGGTGCTTCTGCTGGTGCTTCTGCTGGTGCTTCTGCTGGTGCTTCGGAAGTTTTGCCGTCATTCCCGCGTAGGCGGGAATCGCTCTGGCTCTGGCTTCGCTCTGGCTCTGGCTTCGCTCTGGCTCTGGCTCTGGCTTTGGCTTCGCTTCAGCTCTGGCCTTGGCAATTCCCTTCTCCCGCTTGCGGGGGAAGGTGCCCGGAGGGCGGATGGGGGAGCTTTCGCTTTGGTCTGCTACTAAGAGCGCCCTCACCCCAACCCCTCTCCCGTAAACGGGAGAGGGGCTTTAGCAACAGCCAAAGCCAAAGCCAAGAGCAAAGCCAAAGCAAAAGCAAAAAAAAAGGCGGAGATGCTATCTCCGCCCGCACAAAAGAGAGAACAACAAAAATCAGCTGCGACGCGCGCAATACACCGCGTGTCCAGGCAATACCAGTTCGCCAGCCTCAACTGCACCAGCCACCGGACCCGGCAGCGCCAAGGCCTGCCACTCACCTGTCGGCAACGCATGCCGCACGGCCTCGCCCGACAGATTGAAGGCCAACAACAAAGTCTCTTCCCCGGCTTGACGCTCGAACAACAACACCGGCTCAGCACTATCCAGGAAGCGAATCGAACCCTCGACCAAGGCCGGATGCGCCTTGCGCCAGCTCAGGAAGCTGCGGAACGCGTGCAGCACCGAATCGCCATCCACCTCCTGCGCCTGCACTGACAAAGCCTGATGCTCGGCAGGAATCGGCAGCCAAGGCTTGCCAGTGGTGAAGCCAGCCAACGCCCCATCGGTCCACGGCATCGGCGTACGGCAACCGTCGCGGCCCTTGAAATTCGGCCAGAAGGTGATGCCATACGGATCCTGCAGCGCTTCAAACGGTACGTCTGCTTCGCCGAGACCCAGCTCTTCACCCTGATAGATGCACACAGAACCACGCAGCGAGCACACCAATGCCGCCAGCATCTTCGCCAGCGACGGTTTGGCCGGATGGCCGCCCCAACGCGTCACCGCACGCTGCACGTCATGGTTGGAAACCGCCCAGCACGGCCAGGACTCGCCCATCGCCGCTTCAAGCCGCTCAACGGTCCCGCGGATGTAGGCCGCGCTGTAATCATCCACCAGCAGCTCGAAGCTATAGCCCATGTGCAGGCGGCCCGGCGCGGTGTACTCGGCGGTAGTCGCCAGCGAATCTTCCGACGAAATTTCGCCCAGCGTCACCGCCTGCGGGTACTGATCCAACAAGGCACGCAGGCGTTCGAGGAAACCAATGTTCTCCGGCCGGGTGTTGTTGTAGTAGTGGTACTGGAACGCATACGGGTTGTCCGGGCTGAAACCTCGACCAATGCGCTCGCTCTCCGGCTTGGGCGGATTATCGCGCAGCTGCGCGTCATGGAAGCAGAAGTTGATCGAATCCAGACGGAAGCCATCCACGCCACGGTCCAGCCAGAACTTCACGTAATCCAGGGTTGCCTGCTGCACTGCCGGATTGTGGAAATCCAGATCCGGCTGCGAAGCGAGGAAGTTGTGCAAGAAATACTGCCGACGCCGCGGTTCCCACTGCCAGGCCACGCCACCGAAGATCGACAGCCAGTTGTTCGGTGGGCTGCCGTCATCGCGCGCATCGGCCCACACGTACCAATCGGCTTTGGGGTTGTCGCGGCTCTCGCGGCTTTCCTTGAACCAGGCATGGTCTATCGAGGTATGGCTGAACACCTGGTCGATCATCACCTTCAGGCCCAGCGCATGCGCCTTGGCCAGCAAACGGTCGAAATCGGCCAGATTGCCGAACAGCGGATCGACATCGCGGTAATCGGCAATGTCATAGCCAAAATCCGCCATCGGCGACTTGAAGAACGGCGACACCCAGATCGCATCCACGCCCAACGAGGCCACGTAATCCAGGCGATCGATGATGCCCGGCAGGTCGCCGACGCCATCGCCATTGGTGTCCAGGTAGCTGCGCGGGTAAATCTGGTAGATGACGGCACCACGCCACCATGGAGTCTTGGACATCGAACGCCCCCCTACGGGCCTCAGAGCCCCTGTTTCAGGGCCGCGAAATGTATGCCGGCCAGCTTAGCGTTGGTGCTTTGCCGGCGGTGTTGCTTGCATACGTATTCACTGCGCAAAGGCCCGGTTCTGTTCGGTTTTCGTCCCCGACGGGCCGCCTGCGCCCACACCGCCTATAATCCCGGTGGTACCCCCTGAAGTCTTCCTATGAGCATCGCTGAACATATCCGCCCCGCGCTGGGCCTGCCTGCCATCCAGACCCTTGCCGCAGCGGACATGGCTGCCGTCGATGCCCTGATCCGCCGCCGCCTGTCCTCGGACGTGGTGCTGATCAACCAGATCGCCGACCACATCGTCTCGGCGGGCGGCAAGCGCCTGCGGCCGATGCTGGTGATGCTGGCCGGCCATGCGGTCGGCGGCGCCGGCCCGGAGCACCACCAGCTGGCGGCGATCATCGAGTTCATCCACACCTCCACCCTGCTGCACGACGACGTGGTCGACGAATCCGACCTGCGCCGTGGCCGCAGCACCGCCAATGCCCTGTGGGGCAATGCCCCCAGCGTGCTGGTCGGTGACTTCCTGTACTCGCGCAGCTTCCAGCTGATGGTCGAGCTGGAGCGCATGGCGGTGATGCAGATCCTGGCCGACACCACCAACCGCATCGCCGAAGGCGAAGTGCTGCAGCTGCTGCACGTGCATAACCCGGATACCGACGAAGCCGCCTACCTGCGCGTTATCGAGCGCAAGACCGCGGTGCTGTTTGCCGCCGGCACCCGCCTCGGCGCGCTGGCCAGCGGTGCCGACGAAGCCGTGCAGCAGAAGCTCTATGACTACGGCATGCATCTGGGCTATGCCTTCCAGATCGCCGACGATGTGCTGGATTACTCCGCCAATGCCGACGAACTGGGCAAGAACCTGGGCGACGACCTGGCCGAAGGCAAGGCCACCTTGCCGCTGATCCATGCGATGGCGCACTCGGACGAAGTGGTCCGCAATCGCCTGCGCGAGATCGTGCAGGATGGCGACGCCAGCGCGATGCCGGAAGTATTGGCAGCGATCCATGCCACTGGCGGTCTGGAATACAGCCGCAAGCGTGCCGTTGAATACGCCAACGCCGCCGAACTGGCACTGGACGGCCTGCCGGAAACCGAAGCTGTTGCCGCCCTGCGCGGTCTGGCCCGTTACGCCATCGAGCGCAGCCACTGATCGCGATGGCAGGCCTGCAACAGTTCAACGAGGACGAACGCGCCGTGCTGTTGGCGGTGAAAGGTGTAGGTGCCACTGTGGTGGCACGGCTGGAGCAGCTGGGGTTTCATTCCCTGGCGCAGCTGGCCCAAGCCGAGACCGGCGATGTCGTCAGCCAGGCCTCGGCCATGCTGGGCAGCAGCTGCTGGCGCAACAGCCCGCAGGCACGGGCGGCGATCAGTGGGGCGATAGCGGCGGCGAAGAGCCGTTCGTCGTTGTAGGAGCGGCGTCAGCCGCGAAGCCACGCTTGTTCCCGGCGCTACCAAAGGCGAACCGCCAGCAGCGCATCCCGTGCGGACAGCTGTTGCCGCGATCTGACCGATGGCCGGCTTCGCGGCTTACGCCGCTCCCACAAACCTGTAAATCTGCAAACTGATGCATTGCCGGTGAAGCCCCTGCCGAGCATGGCTCGGCACTACGCTCCCTCCCTTTGCCGCAGGAAAGGGGAGGGTTGGGGAGGGGTGGCTTTACCGCCTTTGATCTGGCTCCGGCTCCGCGACTGTCGCAGCTCCCGCAAAGCTGATGCATTGCTGGTGAAGCCCCTTGCCGAGCATGGCTCGGCACTACCGCTTTGAGATTGCTGGTGAAGCCCCTGCCGAGCATGGCTCGGCACTACCAAGAGCCGTTAGTCGCCCAGGCGCTCTTCCAGAAAATTGTCCATCATCTTCCAGGCGCGCTTGGCGGCGCGTGGGTCGTAGAGGCAGCCCGGCGGGCTGTTGGCGTCGGACTCAGCGAAGCAATGCACCGCGCCGCTGAAATTGACGAATTGCCAGTCGGCCTTGGCTGCGTCCATTTCGCTGCCGAAGTTGGCGATGTCCTCGGCGGTGACGCCGCGATCAGCCGCGCCATTGAGCACCAGGATCGGTACCTTGCCGCTACCGGCAGCTGCCGGGGTTGGGGTCGACAAGCCGCCGTGCAGGCTCACCACACCCGTCAGAGGCATGCCGGCGCGGGCCATTTCCAGCACGGTGGTGCCGCCGAAGCAGAAGCCCACGGCAGCAATGTGCCGGGTGTCCAGTGGAACCTTGCCAGCCTGCGCCTTCAAGGCATCCAGCGCCGCCGCTGCGCGGGCACGTAGCAGGCTCCTGTCCTCGCGCAAGGGCTTGGAAGCCGCCGCAGCTGCATCGTTGTCTTTGGGCCGCACATTCTTGCCGTACACATCGGCAACCAGCACCACATAGTCATCGCCAGCAATCTGCTCGGCCTTGGCAATCGCCGAGGCGTTGACGCCGCGCCAGTTCGGCACCATCACCACGCCCGGTCGGCGCGCATCGCCGTCATCGTCGTAGACCAGCACCCCACTGAAGGTGGTGCCGTCATGCTGCCACTCCAGCGGCTGCGTCTTCATCGCGGCCCACGCTGGCGCCCACGCTGGCGCCGCCGCCAGCCCCAGCATCGTCACTGCAGCCCATCGCCACTTGTTCATGCCTGCGCTCCTGAGAAGAGGACGGAGGCAACCTGTCGATATCGCCTCCCGTGGCGCATTGTGCATTGGCGGCGTTACGCAGGTGTGCTTGGATATGCATCCCCAACGTGTCCTTCTGCATATGAGCCTCGTCGATACCTTCCTTTCCGGCCTTGTGCCGCGCCTGCCGGCAGATGACGCCCCTATGTGGCGCTGGGTAGAAGGCGCAAGCCATTCCGACCTGCAACGCCTGCAGCTGCAGTGGCCGCAGGTACCGGCAAGCCTGCTGGAGCTGCTGGCACAGGTGGATGGCAGCCACTACCGGGACTACCCGCAAGGTGAGGTCAACGTGCTGATGCTTGGCTCGGACGTCGGCGACGGCAGCTACCCCTACTACCTGCGTTCGGTGCAGCAGATCTTCGAGGACAGCACGCAGTGGGACGACAGCATCCGTTCCATCTACGAAGAGTGGCTGGACGATGAGCCGGAGATTCTTGGTGCCGGCATCGATGCCGACGTGCCGATGGGCAGGCGTCTGTGCTTCTCGCACTGCATGAACAATGGCGGCACATCGATGCTGTACCTGGATTTCGATCCTGCCGACGGCGGCATCAGTGGCCAGGTCGTGCGCTATCTGCACGACCCGGACAGCTATGCGGTGATCGCACCCAGCTTTGATGCTTACCTGCAGCAGCTGATCGACGGCGGTTACGCCTTCACCGATGAAGAGGAGTGATCTGCAGGGAGCGGGCGGCGCCGACTGCCAGTCAGCGCCACTTCGGCCTCGGCCAAGGCCTTACAGGATGCCGATACCCGGGATCGCGCTGATGCTGTCCGGGTCAAACCCGGCCAGCTCGGCGAAGTGCCGCCCGCGCGCCACATAGTCCTTGTAGGCACCAAAGCTGGGCGCACCCGGCGACAGCAGCACTACCCCGCCCTGCCCGCCCAACGCAGCACGCGCCAGTTCCACCGCATGTGGCAGATCGGTTGCAGCATGCAGGCCAAAGCCGCCAGCCTCGGCCAACGGGGCAAGCAACGTATTGATGCGCGGGCCGTTGTTGCCCATGGTCACGATCTCGACCGGCGCGTTGTCGCGCATGTGCTCGGCGAAATCCTGCCAATCCACGCCGCGATCATGCCCGCCAACCAGCAGCGCAATGCGCTGGCCGGCAAAACAATCCAACGCCGCAAGCGATGCGTGCGGCGTGGTGCTGATCGAATCGTTCACCCAGCGCAGACCATCGCGTTCGCCCAACAGCTGCAGGCGATTCGGCAAGGGCCGGAAACTCTGCACCGCAGGCGCCAAGGCAACCGCGTCCAGACCGAGGGCTTCCAGCGCGGCCAACACCGCACACAGGTTGCCGCGGTTGTGGCGGCCGGGCAGCGGCGTGTTCGAGGTGTCGAACACCGCTTGATTACCGCGATGCACGACTTCGCCGACCATATGCCAGCCTTCGGGCTGGTTGAACCAGACGATCTGGCTGTGCGGGAGCTGCAGCGCGCGCAGGTGTTCGTCGGTTGCATTGAGCACCGCCACACGCGGATGGCCGCCGGTCACCAACGACAGCTTGTCGTCGATGTAGCGTTGCTCGCTGCCGTGCCAGTCCAGATGCTCCGGAAAGATGTTCAGCACGATGGCGACGTCCGGCCGCGTACCGCTGCGGGCGACTTCGCCGGTCTGGTAGCTGGACAGTTCCACCGCCCAATACTCCGGTGCCGGCTGCGGGTCCAATGCCTCCAGCAGCGGCAGACCGATATTGCCGATCAGGCCGGTGCGATGCCCGCCCGCGCGCAGCAGGTGCGCCAGCAGCGAGGTGGTCGTGCTCTTGCCCTTGGTGCCGGTCACGCAGACCGTGTTCGGCAGCGCGCCATCGGCATCGGCATGCTCGCTGAACCACAGCGAGGTGCCGCCGATGAATTGCGTGCCCTGGGCAAGTGCATGCTGCGCCTCGGGCTTGTACGGACTGATGCCCGGCGACTTGATCACTACGTCGAACGAAGCCAGAAGCTCACCGCTCACATCGGTCTCGACACGCAAGTGCGCATCACCCAGCGCAAGAACTTCAACCGCTTCTGCCGCAGAACAAAGAACCGTCAGCCGTGCAGGAAACCGATCTTCCGATTCCCCATTCCCAACTCCCCATTCCCTATCACGCAAAGCGTGATAGGCCGCGCGGCCCTCACGCCCCCAACCCCACAGCGCGACCCGTTTGCCTTCAAGCTGCGAAATTCGCACGCAGACGCTCCCACAGTGCTGCCGGGATGCGGTGCTCGCCATCAAATACCAGCAGCGGTTCAATCTGCAGTTCGTCCGCCGACAGGGTCGGCTGGATCAGGGTGGCGAAGCGCTTGACCAGCACGTCTTCCTTCCAGTCCGGACGCGATGCCAAGGTCGCCATGGCCGCGCGCGATTCCTTGCCCTCGCCCACGCACTCGAACGGTTTGTGATCCTGGAATTCCAGCAGCGCGTCGTAGCCGCCAGCCTGTTCCATATCGTCCAGCAGGTTGCGACCGAAGATGCGCACCAGGCGGATCTTCGGCATGAACGGGGCCAGCGCCAGGAACACGAAGTGGCACTTCGGGCAGACGCCGCACCAGCGGTTCACCGGGCGCTCGCCGAGGATGTGGAAGTTGCGGTTGCAGCTGGAGAAATGCGCGTCGTAGAAATCGGTCTTGGCGAATTGACGGGCAACCGCCAGTTCCGAGAGCGGGCGCAGCAGCGAGTAGTAATTCAGGTCGGCGGCAATGTACTGCTGCACGTATTCGCCGAACGCCTTCTCGAAGGCCCAGCCCTTGGACCACTGGTGGTTCACCTCACCGGTACCGGCGATCTGGCTGCCGTAGCTGGCCGAGCGCTCGTTGGAGAACACCACTTGATCCACGCCCTGCACGACGGCGGCCAGCACCATGATCGCCGAGTTCACCGCGGTGACCGGGATATGGCCGTTCCATGCGCCCTGGCGATTGAGCTCGAACAGCTCTGGTGCCAGCGTGCGGCCGATGTTGAGGGTCGGCAGGCCGGTGCGCTCGGCGCAGGCACGGATCAGCTGCGAGCCGCCGATCCAGGTGACGGTTTCGGCAACGCCAGCGTTGCGCAGGGCTTCGATGCTGACCAGCGAGTCCTTGCCGCCGCCGATGGCGACGAGAGCGTGGTGGGCCAGCCCGAGCGCAGGCGCTTTACTCCCCTCTCCCTGCGGGAGAGGGGCCGGGGGTGAGGGTACGGCTGCGGAGGAAGCTGCGTCGGCCGACGCCCCCTCTCCCCAACCCCTCTCCCGGGGGGAGAGGGGCTCAGTCACCGGCAGCTTGAACCGGTCACGCAGGTTCAGGCCGTTGCGGTAGGCGAATTCGCCCAGGCCGTTGAAGTACACCGTCTCCACCAACGCGGCCGTGGCCGCGTCGATGGCGTAGCTGTCGATGCTTACCTGCGCCGGCACCGCTGCCTTGTAGTAGCTGACACCTGCAATCAGGTGCAGCAGCTGCAGGGCGCGTTGCACCGCGGCCGTGCGTTCGTCGTCCAACTGGAACGGCGCGCCCGGCACGGTGACGGTCTCGGTCAACTCCGGACCGTCGTCGAAGGCATATACCAGCCGTGCCACACCGGTGTCCGCGGCGAAATCGCAGCGGACGAAGCGGAAACGGGAAACCTGGTCTTTATCAAAAGCTGTCATGGCGTATCCGGAAATCAAACTGGCCGTTGCGCGTCAGCGCGCAACGGACGACAAAGGTTTTCGCAGCAAACAGACGTCATTGCACTTCATCAATGACGTCCTCGCGCGGCAAGGCGCGTTGGTTATAGGTACTGGCCATGCTGAAACCATAGGCGCCAGCATCGGCGATGACCATCACATCGCCCGGTGCGGTCGCCGCCGGCAACTTCACCCGCTCGGCGAACACATCGCTGGATTCGCAGATCGGGCCGACCACGCTGAAATCCACATCGCGCTCAGCATCCAGCCGCGACAGGTTGGCGATGTCGTGCCAAGCGTCGTACAGCGCCGGGCGCAGCAAGGCATTCATGCCGGCATCCAGACCAACGCGATGCACGCCGTCCTTCTCCACCACCTGGGTGGCGTGGGTCAGCAGCACGCCGGATTCGGCCACCATGAAGCGGCCGGGCTCGATCGCCAGCTGGAAGGCCGGGTGCACCGCCTTGATCTCAGCCAGGCCAGCAGCCCAGGCTTCCAGATCGAACGGCTCGTCGTCATCGCTGTACGGCACCGGCAGGCCGCCGCCGATATCGAGGATTTCGACGCTACCGATGCGGCGCGCGAAGCCGGCCATCTCATCAACCATCTGCTTCCAGTGGCCACTGTTCTCGATGCCACTGCCCAGGTGCGCGTGCACGCCGGTGATGCGGATATCCAGCGCGCGGGCAGCAGCGATGAACTCGTCCACACGCAGCGCAGACAGGCCGAACTTGGAATCCTTGCCGCCGGTGTTCACCTTCTTATGGTGACCATCGCCGTGGCCCAGGTCGATACGCAGCCACAGCGAGCGGCCACGGAACACTTCCGGCCAATGCTTCAGCAGCTCGACGTTGTCGACGGTGACATTGACGCCCAGCGCCAACACTGCCTGGTATTCGTTGATCGGCGCAAAGCTCGGGGTGAACAGCACGCGCTCCGGGGTGATACCCGGCACCGAGGCGAACACCAGCTCCACTTCGCCCTGCGATACGCATTCCAGGCCGAAACCTTCGGCAGCGAGGGTGCGCAGGATCTCGGGATGCGAGTTGGCCTTGATCGCGTAGAAACGGCGGTCGATCGCAGGGATCGCCTTCAACTGGCGGGCGCGCTCGCGCACCTTGTCCAGATCGTAGATATAGGCCGGCGTACCCTGCGCAGCCAGCTCCAGCAGCTTCTTCTGCTTGGCCGGCGCCTGCCACCACGGCGTCTGCCGCGGGCGGATGCTGCCGATGATTTCGCGCCAGCGCGGGCCGAATACCTGTTCTTCGTAGACCGGCATCGCACCGCTGTCGATCAGCTCGGCGTGCAGGATCGGCAACAAGCCATCAGCATCCGCCTCGTCGATCACGAAGGTCAGGTTCAAGTCGTTGGAGGACTGCGAAATCATGTGCACGCGCTCCTTGCCGAACGTGGCCCACACGTCGGAGAGCTTGTACAACAGCGAGCGCATGCCGCGACCAACCAGGGTGATCGCCGCGCACGGCACGATCACCTTGACCTTGCAGATCTGCGACAGGTCGGCCGACAACGCGGCCAGCACATCGGTGTTGACCAGGTTTTCAGACGGGTCCAGCGACACGGTGACGTTGGTTTCGGCCGAACCGATCAGGTCCACCGACAAGCCATGCTTCTTGAACAGGTTGAACACGTCGGACAGGAAGCCGACCTGCTGCCACATGCCGATGCCTTCCATCGAGATCAGCACGATGCCGTTGCGACGGCTGATTGCCTTGACCCCCGGTACCGGCTCGGCGGCACCGTCGATGCTGGTGCCCGGCATGTGCGGGCGCTCGGTATCGAGGATGGCCATCGGCACGCCGGCATCGCGACAGGGCTTGATCGAGCGCGGGTGCAGCACCTTGGCGCCGGTGGTGGCGATTTCCTGCGCCTCGTAGTAATCCAGGCGGGTCAGCAGGCGCGCATCCGGCACGTCCTTGGGGTTGGCGCTGAACATGCCCGGCACGTCGGTCCAGATTTCAACGCGGCTGGCACCGAGCAGCGCACCGAAGTACGCCGCCGAGGTATCCGAACCACCGCGGCCGAGGATGGCGGTGCCACCGTCGCCGTGGCGGGCGATGAAACCCTGGCTGATCAGCATGCGGGTGGGCTGCGCCGAGAAGCGCTGCTTGAAGTCGCCGCCGCCCTGCCACTGGCAGTTCACCGACAACCGCTGCGACCACTCGGTCTGGTTGGGTGCGGGCGGAAGTGCGTCCAGCCACTCACGGGCGTCCATCCAGCCAAAATCGAGGCCGTTGCTGCGCAGGTAGGCGGCACCGACGCTGGAGGACAGCAGTTCGCCCTGGCCCAGTACTTCGGCCTGCCAGTCCAGCGGACGGCTGGCCGCGCGCGGGTCGTCCAACAGCGCCTGCAGCGCGGCCAGGCGTTCAGCCAGCACTTCGCTGCCCAGCTCCAGCTCGGCGAGGAATTCGTTGTGACGGGTGACCAGCGCGGCCACGCGCTCGCGGCTGTCGGCGGCGCCATCGGCAATCGCGGTCAATTCATTGGTGACGCCGGACAGGGCCGACACCACCACCAGCACCCTGCCGCCGGTCTCGTCCGCACGTTTTTTCGCCAACTGACCGATCGTGTTCCAGCGATGACGACGCGACACCGAGGTGCCACCGAACTTCAGGACGATCCAGCGATCAGCAATTGGGGAAGCAGACATTGGCTTTGAGGATTCACTAGTGGGAGAAAGACCCGGCAATGCGGGCGGAACCCCCGATTCTATGCCAAGCCTGTTGTGCCGGGACGGCTGAGTTACCAGCGATACCATCGCCGCCCGGCCTCCCCTCCCGGGATGCAGAAAGTAGCATTTGCAACGATCCGGGTCATCTTTGGGTGAATGGGGCCGGATTGCGGGCTTTGGCTTTGGCTGCGGCTTTGGCTGCGGCTCCCGCTTTGGCTCCTGCCTTTAAATGCCCCAAAAGCCTTGCCACCTCTAGCACTTTCACTCAACTCCCCTAAGCTGAGTCCAGCCCCGCCACGTCCCACGTCCCAAAATCCCCCCCCAACCCACCCCACCCCAAAACCCATGCCCCCACGTCGCTACCTGCAACTGGACGTCTTCGCCCCCCGCCCCGGCAGCGGAAACCCACTCGGCGTCATCTTCGACAGCGGCGGCCTGGACACCGCCGCCATGCAGGCCTTGGCCGCCTGGCTGAACCTCTCAGAGACCATTTTCTTCCTGCCGCCGGATGAAGGCGCCAGCTACCGCATCCGCATCTTCACCCCCAGCAGCGAACTCCCCTTTGCCGGCCACCCCAGCGTCGGCGCGGCGTGGGCCGCAGTTACTACAGGCTTGGCAAAACCAATTGGCGGCCGGCTGATACAGCAATGTGCTGCCGGTCTGCTGCCAGTGCAGGTAAGCGGACCAGAAGATGCTCCAACCATCCTGTTGGCCGGCCCTCCCGCCCAGCAGCTGCAGACCGCGCCAGGCGCTGTACCGGAACAACTGCAGGCACTACTCGCCCCCGGATACACCCCCGAACTCTGGGATAACGGCCCACGCTGGTGGCTGTTGCCGGCCCGCGACGCAGCCAGCGTGCGTGCCTTGAGCCCGGACATGACCGCAATCCGCGACTGGAGCAATGCCACCGACGCGACCGGTGTTGCGGTGTTTGCGGCCGAAGCCGGCCCAGACCACGCCGTGGTGGTCCGCGTATTCTGCCCGGCAGATTCGGCGAGCGTGCCAGAGGATCCGGTAACCGGCAGTGCCAATGCATTGATTGCCGCGTGGCTGCAGCAGCGCGGTCAGTTGCCGGGAAACAGCGGCAACTACGTGGTCAGCCAAGGCCGTGAAGTGGGACGCGATGGCAGCGTCCACATATCAATCGATGCGCAATGCACGGTCTGGATCGGCGGTCAGGTGCAGCCGGTTATCGCCGGACAGGTGCACTGGTAAGCTGCCCAGCCGTCGCTCGGAACCGATTCGCAATGTCTGTTCGCCGCTATCTGCAGTTGGATGTGTTCGCCGCCCGTCCTGGCACCGGTAACCCGCTGGGTGTCATCGTCGACAGCGAAGGCCTGGATGATGCAGCCCTGCAAGCCATCGCCGCCTGGCTGAACCTGTCCGAGACCATCTTCTTCCTGCCGCCGGACGAAGGCGCCAGTTATCACATCCGCATCTTCACCCCCAAGGGTGAACTGCCATTCGCCGGCCATCCCAGCGTCGGTGCCGCTTGGGCCGCGGTGGAACTGGGCCTGGCCACGCCGGACGACAACGGCCAGTTGATCCAGCAATGCAAAGCCGGTCTGCTGCCAGTGCGGGTACAGGGCGGTCGCTGGTTCCGCCAGATCCATGTGCGCAGCCCGCAGGCAGAGCACCGCGATATCACCCTCGATGCCCTGCCCGAAGGCCTGGCTGCGCTGGCCAAACCCGGCCACAACCCGGAGCTGTGGAACAACGGCCCGGACTGGTGGCTGTTGGAAGCCGGCAGCGAAGCCGCCCTGCGTCGCTACAAGCCGGAGCTGACTGCCATCGGTGCCATGCCGGGCCGCGGCAAGCTGGCGGTGTATGCGCCGGCAGATCGGCCGGATGTGGGCTACCAGTACGCGGTGCGCGCCTTCGCTCCAGGCGTGGGTGTCAACGAAGACCCGGTAACCGGCAGCGCCAACGCACTGGTTGCCGCGCAGTTGCTGGCTCAGGGGCGGATCAAACCCTTCCAGCAATACCTGGCCAGCCAGGGCCGCGAACTCGGCCGCAATGGCGAGGTGCGGGTGGAAGTGGATGCGGACTCCAACATCTGGATTGGTGGTGAAGTACAGCAGGTGATTGCTGGGCAGATTGAGTGGTGAGGGCGCAAGCCATGCCGGCTATTCCCTTCTCCCGCTTGCGGGAGAAGGTGCCCCGAAGGGGCGGATGAGGGGAAGCGCGCGAAGCACGCATGCCTTTGCCTTTGTCTTTGCCGACAGCAACAACCCAAAAACACCAAGCAAGCGGACTACGTCCGCCTCCCCTCACCCCAACCCCTCTCCCGCGAGCGGGAGAGGGGCTAAAGCCAAAGCCAACTGCCAAAGCAACGGCAGCAGCCGCAGCAACAGCAACCGCAACCGCCTCACAGCCTTCGGACTCTCCCATGACCACCCGCCGCTTCCTGCAACTCGACGTCTTCGCCCCACGCCCCGGCACCGGCAACCCCTTGGCCGTGGTGCTCGATGCCGATGGCCTGGACGATGCCGCCATGCAGGCCATCGCCCGCTGGACCCGCCTGCCTGAAACCACCTTCATCTTCGCCCCGACCAAGCCCGGCACCAGCTACGGCATCCGCATGTTCGCACCGCAGAAAGAGGTGCCGTTCGCCGGCCATCCCAGCGTCGGCAGCGCACATGCAGTGCTCGAAAGCAGCGTCGCCGCCGCAATCGACGGGCAACTGGTACAGGACGGTATCGCCGGCCAGCTGCCGCTACAGATCAGCGAGCACGACGGCGTTCGCACCATCGCCATCCGCACACCGCGCGCTTCGGTGGCTGAGATCGTCACCGCAGACGACCCACGCCTGCAGCCAGCCATCACCGGCTGGTCGCTGGGCACGCTGCCACCGGCCTTGATGGACGGCGGCCGCCGCTGGTGGGTCGTTGAAGTTGCTGATGAAGCCGCACTACGCGCGCTCCACCCGGACTGGGACGCAATCGCCACACTCGCGGAATCCACCGGCGCGATGGGTGTTTTCGCCTATGCACGCGCCGCTGGCGACAACTATCAGCTGGTGGTGCGAGCTTTCGTCGGCAATGGCCGCCGCTTTGAAGATGCCGCCTCCGGCGCCGCCAATGCGGTGTTGGCTGCATGGCTGGACGAACGTAGCGCCCTGCCCGGCAGCGACAAGCGCTACACCGCCAGTCAGGGCCGCGAAGTCGGCCACGATGCTTTGTTGGAACTACGCATCGACGAGCACGGCGACGTCTGGTCCGGCGGCCAGGTGCAGACGGTAATCCGCGGCAGCATTGATTGGTAAATCACTGAAAGGAATCCCCGGTGCAGAACAAGCAAACCTTCGATATTCATTGTGATTGTGGCCAGGTCGGCATCCGCGTGGAGGGCGCACCTGCTGCTCGCGCCTACTGTCATTGCCGCGCATGCCAGCAGTTCTACGGACTGCCCGTGTTGTCTGCCAATGCCTGGCCCAGCGAAGCCTTGAGCATCGTCAAAGGCCACGCTCTGCTGTGCACCCACCAGCATCCGCACCTGCAGATGCGACGACACTACTGCATCAGCTGTGGACAGACGCTTTACGGCAGCAACCGCTTGGATATGGCGGTGATCCGCACCAGCTTGATCGCTGACGCGCATGACGGCGATCTACCTGCGGAACACGCGCCCACACTGCACATTTTCTATGCCTATCGGGCACTCGATATCGACGATGCGCTACCAAAGTTCAGCGAGGGTTGGGATGGCCCCCTTCATCAAGTAGGAACCGCCACCACTCAAACCTCCGCTGTTTGATAGCCTGCGGATCGATGCAGAACAAAACAACGGAAAAAGCTGGCGACGGGAACCATCGACTGGCAACAAGGGTCACACCCGCTCAGCCAACAGCCAATACCAAAGGACCAGAAATGCGCAGATGGATCTCGCTGTTATCGCTGCTGTTTGTATTCACCGCCTGCTCGGCCGAACCCGCACCGCCGCCGACAAAGGCGCTGTTCGTCGGCAACAGCCTGATCTACGTTGGCAACCTGCCAGCCACGTACGCGGCACTGAGCACCGCCAATGGTCACCCAGTGCACAGCCAGATGATCGTCAAAGGCGGCGCGCTGCTCGACCAACGGGTTGCCGATGGCTCAGTACAACGCGCACTGAGCGAGCATCACCCGCAGCTGCTGATCCTGCAGGAACAAGGCGGCGCCCTGCTGTGCTGGCCGGACCAATCTGCCTGCACAAAATCGCAGGCAGCGATCAGTACACTGGCGAAGGCAGGTAGCGACGCCGGTGCACGTGTCCTGCTACTCGGCAGCTATCAGGCACAACCGGCCGCATCTGCCCGCCTGATCGCCAAGGAAACAGCAGCCGCCGAACAGGCCGGCATTCCCTATATAGCAATCTCCGAGGCACTGCGTAGCGCCTCGGCCGCAGCCCCCGACCTGCAGTGGTATGACGCTGACGGCATGCACCCGGGCCCGGCGCTGACCCTGCTTGATGCCATCCAGCTCTATCGCGCCGTCCACGGCCGCCTGCCTGAGCACGGCTTCTCGGTGACGGCACCGATCTATCTACCCAAAAGTGGGCTCGATGCAAGCTTGCGCGATGCCAATGCCGGCGCACCGCTCGCCGATACACCAACCCACATCGACTACCCTGATGCGATGATTCAGCGCATCAATGCGCTGCTGCCATCCCCGCATCCCTGACAACGAGCTCACCATGCCCCACCTGACCATCGAATTCAGCAGCAATCTCAGCGCCGCGATCACCCCCGCAATACTGCGGAACGTCAATCACGCGCTGCTCGGCACCGGCCAGTTCGAGGAAGCGGACATCAAGTCCCGCGCCCTGCCATTTGAATGCTTTGCGGTTGGCACCAACGACAGCCCGCGCGGCTTTGTCGCCGCACGGCTGGCAATGCTCAGTGGTCGCAGTGATGAGATCAAACGCAATATCGCCAACATCGTGCTGGCGTCGTTGGAGTCGGCCATCGGTGCGTCGCAAACTGAACTGCAGATCAGTGTTGAAGTTGTGGATATTGACCGTGACAGCTACGCAAAGACGATACGCGGCGCTTGAAGCCTTTCCACATACTGTCAATCGTGTCTTGTCAGTCGTCCAAGCGTGAGATCGCGGTTGCCGTCCCATCAACTGGAGTCTCGTCATGAGTGCAACCCGCTTCCACTCCGTATCCCCATTCCTCGGCACCAACGACCTGCCGGCGACTCTGGCTTTCTACATCGAAAAACTCGGCTTCACGCAGGCATGGGAATGGGGTGAACCTGCCGAATTGGCGGCGGTGTGTCGCGATGAGGTTGAGCTGACGCTCGCCAGTCGTGCCGATGCAAAGCCCGGTGGTATCAGCCGGTTGTACCTGCATATCGATGGAATCGACAGCTATCACGCGCAACTGCAAGCCGCAGGCGTGGTCATCACCGTCGCCATTGCCGACCGACCGTACGGCATGCGCGATTTCAATATCACTGATCCAGCTGGCAATGTGCTGTGTTTCGGGCAGGCGTTGCCACAACCCGAGGGAATTGTGGGAACGGCGTAAGCCGCGAAGCTCGTACCGGGACCGACAGGCAAACATCTGCAATTGCGAAAGAAGCGGTTGGGTTTGGATTGTCAGCTTCGCGGCTTACGCCGCTCCCACAACCCTGGGCTTCTTTGCGATCTGGTAACCCAACCAGGCGAATGGGATGTAGGCCAACAGCACGTCCAACACTTCGAACCAACGCGGCGCCGGTAGCATGAAACAGCTGGCGACGCCGCCCACCAGGAACAGCAGGCCGATCAGCACCGCCGGAACTTTGCTGACTCGTCCGACAATCCAGGTTGCCAGCAGCGCTCCTGCGAACGTACCCAGCGCATGGGCGAGGAAGGGAAACAGGAAATGTCGCGGCTCCAGCAAGGGCATCGCCACCTGCAAACCTTCAGTAGTGGTGAGATCCATACCGGGTGGTGGTGGCAGCAACTGGCCACCGAGCAGGATCAGCCCCATGTTCACCGCGCTGCCGGCGATCAAGCCCAGCACCACCGCAAGCAGGCCTCTCAGGAATGCGCGCATCACCCTATCCCCACCCGTCCGATGATGGGCTGAGTATGATCCAAGCCTTGTCTGGCCGCTCGTTTTGTTTCTGGAGATACGCGTGTCCCACCGCCCCCTGCAAACCTACCAGGGCAGCTGCCATTGCGGCGCTGTCAGCTTCCGCATTCAAACCGACTTCCCGGAACTCACCACCTGCGATTGCTCGATCTGCCGACGCAAGAACGCACTGATGGTGAAGGTGCATGAATCCGCGTTCGAGCTGCTTTCCGGGCAGGAGGCGCTGGTGCAGTATCAGTTCCACACGATGACCGCGCACCACTATTTCTGCGGCACCTGCGGCATCTATCCGTTCCACCGCAAGCGGGTTACCCCGGACTACTACGGGGTAAATGTGTTCTGCCTGGAGGAGTTTGATCCAGCGGGGATTCCGGTTCGGGCGACCGTGGGTGCGGGGATGGCCTGATCAGGCATCCGGAGCCGGCTTTAGGCTTCGGCTTTGGGCTTCGGCTTTGGCTTGGGCTTTGGCTTTGGCTTTGGCTTTGGGCTTGGCTTTGGCCTTGGCTTTGGCCTTGGCCTTGGCCTTTTCCCTTCTCCCGTTTACGGGAGAAGGTGCTCCGAAGGGGCGGATGAGGGCGGCTTTGGGCTTCCAGCCCCTGCTTTTCCCGCAGCACTGCCGAAACAAAGCGCAACTGCACGTTGCTTCGCACCGCCCCCTCACCCCACCCCCTCTCCCGCTCGCGGGAGAAGGGCTTCAAGCAAAGCTCAGCGCCAGTTGTAGTTGAACGAGACGCCGATAATGCGCGGGTCGTTGTAGACCGCCGCCATGTAGTTCTCGATCACACCCTTGAGGTTCTTCTCGTTGGTGATGTTGCGGGCGAACGCCGCCACTTCCCAGGCACCGTAGCCGCCGGTATAGCCAACGCGCAGGCCACCTTCAAAGTTGCCCTTGGAGTAGAACTCCTTGCTGTCGTACAGCACGAACTGGGTCTCGCCCTGCTTGTTCCAATCGGTGGCGAAGAACACTGCGCCATCATCACCCACCGGAATGTCGTAACGCGCGGCCAGGTTCAAGTTGTATTTGGGCGCATTCGGCAACGGGTTGCCGTCGATCTGCGCGTAGACATTGCTGCCGATCTTGATGGTCGGGTCGTTGACCGTACACACCACCACACCATTCAACGCACAGACCTGTGCATACACGCGCTTGTCCTGGATCTCGCTGTGCAGCAGGCTCAGGCCGGCGGTCAGCGACAGGTTCGGGATCGGGCGCCAATCCATGTCGGCTTCCAGGCCATAGGCGCGCGCCTTGTCGGCATTGAACAACACGCCGTTGCCATTGGAGTCGTTACCGTTGAGCTGGATGTCGTTGACGGTATAGGTGAAGCCGCTGACGTTCAGACGCAGGCGGTTGTCGAACAAGCTGCTCTTGATGCCGGCTTCCCAGGACAGGATGGTTTCCGAATCAGCGGTGGTGAAATCAGCATTGAATACCGCCGAGCGGCCCTGGATGGTCGGGCCTCGGAAGCCGCGCGCAACGCGTGCGTAGAGGCTCAGCTCCGGGCTGACCTCATACATAGCGCTCAGGTCCCAGCTCGGCTGCGTGTCCGACATCTCGACGTTGTGACGGCCCTTGTAGGTCACCGACCCGGCAGCGGTGTTGGCGGTCTTCAGCAGACGCGTGCTCTTCTCGTCCTTGGTCGCGCGGATGCCTGCGGTCAGCGTCAACGCATCGGTGGCCTTCCAGCTCACCTGGCCGAAGCCTGCCCACGAGGTATTGATGTTGCGCAGGCGCACCCAGTTGTTGGGATTGCGGGCCGGCGTGTTGAGGAACCAGGCGCGCTGGTAGAAATCGGTGGTGTCGCGGCCGTCGAAGTAGAACGCGCCAACCTGCCATGACAGCGGATCGGTGGCATTGGAGGCCAGACGCAGCTCCTGGGTAAACTGGTCCAGATCCTGCACCTGGCCCATCGACTGGCCATAGCCGTTGGGCAGGCCATTGACCGGATAGTTCGCCGCCGCACCGCCGTCGGTATCGCCACGGCTGTAGCCGGAGGTGGTCTCGTAGGCGCTGATCGAGGTCAGCGTGGTGTTGCCGAAGTCGTAGGTCGCCTTCAGCGAGCCACCGTGGGTCTTGTAGGCCTGCGGGTTGTTGTCGGCCTCATCGAAGGCGACCTTGTCGCGCGGCACATCGACGCGGTTGCTGCCCTTAACCAGCGCATTGCGCAGGAACAGGGTGGAGGTGCCTTCATAGTCGCGGGTATGCACGGAACCGAGCAACGAGAACTGCTCATTCGGCTTGTACAGCAGCTGCAGGCGCAGGTTGCGGTCGTCGTAGCCGCCCATCGTGTCGTTCTTCGGCGTCACCGTGCCATCGGCGCTGGGGCCGCGATAGGTGTTGTCCACCCAATCGTCGCGGTGCTGGTACAGGGTCGACACGCGGTAGGACAGCACATCATTGATCGCGCCGCCCATGCCGCCGTCGATGGCGACCGTGTTGTAGCTGCCGTAGCTCACGTTGACCCGGCCGCTCGGGTCCTGGCTTGGCTTGGCCGTGTCGAACTTGACGATGCCGGCGGTGGTGTTGCGGCCGAACAACGAGCCCTGCGGGCCGCGCAGCACTTCGACCTGGTCCACGTCATAGACCGGATTGGACTTCAGCACGACATGCTCCAGCACCACGTCGTCCTGGATGATGGAGACCGGCTGCGAGGCGCCGAGGTAGAAATCGATATTGCCCAGGCCACGAATATAGAAGCGCGGGAAGATGCGCCCGGTGGTGGTTTCGGCATAGAAGCTGGGCACGCGGCCAGACAGCGCCAGCAGCGTATCGTCGGCACCTTCGGTATAGCTGCGCAGGGCTTCGCCCTGCACCACACCCACCGACACCGGCACGTCCTGCAGGTTCTGCTCGCGGCGCTCGGCGGTGACGGTGATGGTATCCAGCGCCGTGGCGGCGCTGCGCGCCTCGGCCGGTGCGGCATCCTGGGCCAGCGCGGTCTGCGCGGCCAGCGGCAGGATCAGCAATGCGCAGGCCTGGGCCAGCAGCGAGCGACGCGGAAAATCATGGGTAACGCGGGTAACTGCAGAAACGGTGCGGTGACGCTGCATGGAATGGCCTTGGTTGGCAGTTGATGATTGCGCCCGGCCCGGACAGGGCCAATGACGCGGCATGAGGCGCGCAGATCATCACCGCACAAGGTTGCAATTCGATGGCATTGCCAGCGGGCACCTCCATAAAGCAGAACGCCAGCGCAGGAGCAAACCTCTCCCACGCTGGCGATGACACGCTTCAATCGGTGCCCGGCGTTCCAACCGCTCAGCGGCTTGCTGCTGGATACGCTCAGCGCAACTGGTCTTTCAGGAACAACCAGGTGATCAGGGTCGCGTCCGGCCCCTGCGGATCGGTGAACGGCAAGCCGGAGGTGCTGCCGCTCCAGGCATGGCCCATGCCATGCACGAGATAGTCCTGGACCAAAGTCTTGCCACCGTAGGTGTAGTTCTTGATCGTGTAAGCACGCCCACCCGGCACCTGGCCGGCGATGGTGCTGGTCGGAACGTATTTGACTGAATCGTTGTCCAGCCCGTCATCGGCCAGATCGTTGGTCTGCAGGAACTGACGCACTGCCTGCTGGCCGTTGACCGGGTTGACCGTGGCATCGGCGCTGCCATGGAACACCAGTACCGGCAGCGGGCGCGGCGACGGCGAACCCGAGCACTGCCAAGCAAGCTTGCCATTGCTTTCCGGTGAGTAGATGCTGCCCGCCAAAAGTGCATAGGCGCTACCCGATACCGTGGTCGCGCCCTTGTACATGCCGCCGGAATGGATCGCGCCCGCAGCGAAAACATCCGAATAGCAGGCCAGCATGATCGAGGTCATCGCACCCCCGGCGGAAATGCCGGTGACATAGACCCGCCGCGGATCGACGGCGTAGGCGGCCTTCACCGCATCGACGACGCCGGCCAGGATCGAGGCCTCACCGCTGCCACGTGCCTGGTTGATCGGCAGCTGCCAGTTCCAGCAGCGCGTCGGGTTGGACGTAACATTCTGTCGCGGATAGACCACGATGAAACCTTCGACATCGGCGACATCATTGAAACCCGAGGCTTCACCCATCAGGTTGGGTCCGTTGACGCAGCCGTGCAGTACCAGCAGCACCGGCAATGGCTTGGTTTCCTCATAGCCCGCCGGCACCCACACCTGGTACTCGCGACTGCCAAACAGGTTGCCGTAGACACCGAAGTCCCAATGCCCTACCGAACCTGCGCCGAAGGCGCTGCCAGCCGTTGCCAGCCAAGTACAAAGCGCCAGTAGAACGATCTTGATCGTATTGGTTGCAGATTTCATTACCAGATCCTCATGCGTGAGTCGTGGATGAAGTCGTACCGGGAATCCTCGCGGACCAGTTGCCGCCAGGGTGTTGCACCGCCGCCGTCAAACCCAGCCGGTGGCGTAATAGATGCCGATCACCACGAACACCGCCAGGGTCTTGATGATGGTCACGGCGAAAATGTCCTTGTAGGCCTGCCGGTGGGTCAGCCCGGTCACCATCAGCAACGTGATCACGGCGCCGTTGTGCGGCAGGCTGTCCATGCCGCCGGAGGCCATCGAGGCAACGCGGTGCAGCACTTCCATCGAAATGCCCGCGGCCTGTGCGTTCTCGATGAAGGTCTCCGACATCGCCGCCAGCGCGATGCTCATGCCGCCGGAGGCCGAGCCGGTGACGCCAGCCAATCCCGTGACCGTGACCGCCTCATGCAACAACGGATCCTTGATCGAACCCAAGGCATTGGCCACCACCATGAAGCCGGGCAGCGCGGCGATGACCGCGCCAAAACCGTATTCGGAAGCGGTGTTCATGGCAGCGAGCAAGGCGCCGCTGATCGCGGTCTTGGTGCCATCGGCAAACTGAGTTACGACCGGGCGCCAGGCCAGCAGCATCACCGACAGGATGCCGACCAGCAACGCGCCCTCCACCGCCCAGATCGCGGCGATCTTCGGCACTTCCTGCACCACCGGCGCGGACTTGCCCAGGATCGACGGCACGAAGCTGTGCTCGGCGCCATACCAATGTGGAATGCCCAGGGTGAACAGCTTGTTCGAGGCGAACACCAGCAGCAGCGGCAACACCGCGATACCCGCATGCGCGAGGTTGGTGCCAGTGAACGGCGTCGGCTCATTGACCAACGTCGCCGGATCGCCATAGCCCTCGCCATTGCGCACGGCAACGCGCCGGCGCCACTCCAGGTAGGCCATGCCTACCGTCAGCACGAAGATGCTGCCAAGCACGCCGAGCACCGGCGCGGCCCAGGTGTCTGTACCGAAGAACGTGGTCGGGATGATGTTCTGGATCTGCGGCGTGCCCGGCAGCGCATCCATGGTGAAGCTGAAACCGCCCACCGCCAGCGTCGCCGGAATCAGACGTTTGGGAATATTGCTCTGGCGGAACATTTCGGCGGCAAACGGATACACCGCGAACACCACCACGAACAGCGACACACCGCCGTAAGTAAGCAGGCCTGATACGAGCACGATAGACAACATCGCCCGCTGCGGCCCGAACAGCCGGATCGCCGCGCCGACTATCGATTTGGAAAAACCAGACAGCTCGATTAGCTTGCCGAACACCGCGCCCAGCAGGAACACCGGGAAGTAGAGCTTCAGGAAGCCGACCATCTTGTCCATGAACAAGCCGGTGAACATCGGCGCCACCAGCGAAGGGTCGGTCAGCAGCACCGCCCCGAGTGCGGCAATCGGCGCGAACAGGATCACGCTGTAACCGCGGTAGGCCACCAGCATGAGGAAGCCCAGCGCTGCAAGTACGATCAGTAACGACATACGGCGCTTCCGAATGATGAGGCGCTCAGTATCCTGATCTGATCGCCGTTGCCGACTGGACCTAGGTCCACTCGCTGGTACACAGACACCCCGCTAGCCTTGGCTCCGAGGGTGGCATACGGCCATCTACAACGTACTTGCCTGGGGAGGACCGAATGAAGCGGAATTGTTTGAGCCTGATGATCGGCGCGCTGTTGGCCTCCGGGCCGGTATTGGCACAGGAAGCACAACCAGCTGCACCGGCGACGGGCAAGGCCGCTTCGGCCACCAACCTGGACAGCATCACCGTTACTGCCCGTAAGCGTGAGGAAACGCTGCAGGAAGTGCCGGTCGCGGTCACCGCCTTCACCTCCGAAGCGCTGGACAAGTTGAACGTGCAGGACATCGCCGATCTCGATTCGCAGGTGCCGAACCTGACCATCTATGCGGCGCGCGGCGCCAGCAGCACGGTCACCGCCTACATCCGTGGCGTCGGCCAGTCCGATCCCACCTGGGGCGCGGACCCGGGTGTGGGCATCTACCTGGATGATGTCTATATCGCACGCCCGCAAGGTGCGCTGCTGGACGTGTTCGACGTCTCACGCATCGAAGTACTGCGCGGCCCGCAGGGCACGCTATACGGCAAGAACACCATTGGCGGCGCGATCAAGTACATCTCACGCGGCCTGCCCACGCAGGTCGAGGGTTACGCCCAGATCACCGCCGGCAACTACAACCAGCTTGATGCCAAGGCGGCGATCGGCGGCCCGCTGGGCGGCGCCGACAGCGGCCTGCGCGGGCGCATCGCGGTGGCCAGCATGAACCGCGACGGCTTCGGCGAAAACACCTTCAATGGCCAGCCGATCAGCGACAAGCAGATCAATGCGGCGCGCTTGAACCTGGGTGCCTACGCAGGCGACGACTTCGACGTGCAGTTCGCCCTGGACTGGATCGACGACCAGTCCGGCATGCGTGGCTCCAAGATGCTGGCGCGCAACCCGTTCACCCCGGCCTACCCGCCGATGGATGACCGCTACGACATCCGCTCGGGCATGCGGAACCTCAACAGCGTCGAGACCAAGGGTGCTTCGGCAACGGTGAACTGGCGGCCCAACGACGATATTGCACTGAAGTATGTGGTCGCCAAGCGCGAGTCCGACAGCCACTCCAACATCGACTTCGACACCACGCCGGTCAAGCTGGCCGACGTCGGCGGCTTCTACGAGGACAGCCAGGTCAGCAACGAACTGCAGCTCAACTACGACGCCGGTGGACGCGTGCGCGGTGTGGTCGGTCTGTACCAGTTCAGCGGTGAAGCAGGCGGGCAGATCCGCAACAACTTCTTCAACCTGCAGTTCGGCGATACCCGCGGCAAGGTGCTGACCGACAGCATCGCGTTGTACGCAGACTGGACCTTCGACCTGACCAACAAGCTCAAGCTCGATGTTGGTGCTCGCTACACCGACGAGGACAAGCGCGCCGTCGTGTTGAACCGCTTCTACTCCGATGCCACCTTCACCCGACCGATCGCAGTTGCCGCCGACTTCGACAAGACCACCAACTTCAAGAACGTCTCGCCCAAGGTGTCGCTGGATTACCAGATCACCCCAGACATCATGGTCTACGGCCTGGCAACACGTGGCTTCAAGTCCGGCGGCTACAACATCCGCGCCAACGCCGTGGCCGTGCCGCGCTCGGCCGAGCCGTTCGATGACGAGACCGTCGACAGCTTCGAGATCGGCAGCAAGATGGGCTTCCTGGATTCACGCCTGTTCCTGAACCTGTCGGCCTTCCACAACAAGTACAAGGACATCCAGCTGTCGGTGTTCACCGGCATCGACACCAATGGCGACGGCGTCAACGATGCCTTCTTCGGCGACTTCACCAATGCCGGCAAGGGCACCGTCAACGGCCTGGAAATCGAGTACCAGTACCTGCCGACCGCACACTGGCTGATCTCCGGCAACCTGGCCTGGCTGGACACCAAGTACGACGAGTACATGGACCGTGGCGTCAACGTCGCCGACAAGATGAAGTTCACCAATGCGCCGGAGTTCTCGGGTGCATTGAATGTGGAGTACCGCACCGAACTGGCCAATGGCAGCAACCTGTCCGCACGCGTTGGCTACAGCTACCAGAGCGAAGTGTGGCCGACCACCGACCTGAGCCCGGTGATCCGTCAGGACGGCTATGGTCTGGTCAATGCCGGCGTGATCTGGAAGCTCAATGACGCCTGGACCTTCTCGCTGCAGGGCACCAACCTGGCAGACAAGGAATACCGCACCACCGGCTACAACATTCCGGCGGTCGGCACCTTGATCGGCTTCTACGGCCCGCCGCGCCAGTACAGTCTCAGCGTCCGTTACGATTTCTAGGAAACACCTGCATGACGCAGTCTTACGATGATCTGTACTGGAACAGCAACGATGGCCTGCGCCTGCACGCGCGCGACCACGCACCGGCTGCGGGGCAATCGCCCCGCGGCACGGTGGTCTGCATTCCCGGCCTGACCCGCAATGCAGCCGACTTCGATGTGCTCGCCAAAACGCTGACTGACGTCGGCTGGCGCGTGCTTGCAGTCGACCTGCGCGGGCGTGCAGGTTCGGCACGTGCACCCGACCCGACCAGCTACAACCCGCGCGCCTACGCCGACGACATGGTGGCGCTGCTGCGTTCGCAGAACATTGCCAAGGCGGTGTTCATCGGCACCTCGCTGGGTGTGCTGGTCACCATCACCCTCGCCTCGCGCGCACCGGAGCTGATCGCAGCTGCGGTGCTCAACGATGCCGGCCCCAAGGTGCCGCGCGAAGCCTTGGCGCGGATCGGCAAGTACGCCGGCAAACCCTTGCCGCCGATGGATCTGGAGCAGGCAACCGCCTATGCCGAATCGATCGGCAAGGCCTCCTTCCCGCGCTTCACTACCGACGACTGGCGGGCGATGGCCTCACGCAGCTTCCGCCAGCGCGACGACGGCCTGCTGGAACTGGACTATGACCCGGCCATCATCCGCACCACTCGGCCGTGGGTGCTGTGGCTGCTGCGGCCGGTACTGTGGCGGGCGGTGCGCGGACTGACGTCGCGCGTGCCGGTGCTGGTGGTACGTGGTGCGTTGTCGGACATCCTGCCTGCCGATGTCGCACGGCGGATGGCAGCAACTTCGCCGAGCGCCAGTCTGGTCGAAGTACCGGACGTTGGTCACGCACCGACCCTGTCCGAGTCCGAGGCACGTGATGCGATCCTTGCCCTGCTTGGACGCCTGCAATGAGCACCAACGACGCAATCAAAGAACTTCCGGATGCCCTGCAGGCATTGCAGCGATGGGCCGCAGCAGAGCGCCTTGGCAAGCCTACCCACATCGCGCAATCGCGCATCGATGCGTTTGCCGAGGCCACCGGTGACCACAACTGGATCCACGTTGATCCGGTCCGCGCGCAGGCCAGTTTGCCAGGCGGGACGACCATCGCCCACGGCTTCCTGCTGCTCTCGCTCACCGTCGAAGAAGACGTGGCCGCCCTGACCGGCTTCCCCGGCATCGCCCACGTGCTGAACTACGGTTTGAACAAGGTCCGCTTTCTTGCACCTGTGCCCAGCGGCTCGGACATCCGCGTGCGCTCACGCTTGGTTTCACTGGAGCCCCGTCAGCCCGGGCAATGGCTGCTGACCCAGCACAAGAGCGTGGAGCTGCAACCCGGCGGCGAGGTGGCACTGGCTGCCGAGCAACTGTCACTGATCGTGATCGCACCCTGACGCCAACCTTCCCGGCCAGCAATGGTCGGGAGCCAGCACGCCGGCCACGGTTCTCTCTACACTGGAGCGATGTTGACGCCCTCCATCGTCCTGTTCGCCTGCATCGCGTGGACCGTGCTGCTGTTCGGCGTCGCCCTGTGGGGTGAACGCCAAGGCCACCGTCTCGGCAGGATCTGGCCTGCCATCTACGCCCTGTCTTTGGGCGTGCATTGCACCGCCTGGACGTATTACGGGGCTGCCTCGCAGGGCGTGCAATGGGGCTTCCCGATTCCGCCGACCTTGATCGGCATGGCGCTGATCTTCGCCTTGGGTCTGCCATTCCTGGCACGGCTGGGCCGGCTGGCCAAACAACACAACAGCGCCACCATCGCCGATCTGGTGGTCGCACGGCTGCGCACCGACCAGGGCTTGGGCGTGACCATCACCCTGGTCGCGCTGTTCGGCATCGTTCCCTATATCGCGCTGCAGCTCAAAGCCATAAGCCAGGGGCTCAGCGCGCTGCTCGGCGACACGTTCGCCGCCAGCGGCTGGCAGCTGGACATGTCGTTCTGGTTCGCGCTGACGATGGCGGCGTTCACCATGCTGTTCGGCGCACGCAAGGCCTCGGCCACCGAGCACAACCGCGGCATCGTGGTCGCGCTGGGGCTGGAGTCGCTGCTGAAGTTGGCGGCGCTGCTGGCGATTGGCCTGTATGCGGCAATCTCGGTGCATCGCGCCGGCACGCCGCTGCTGGAAAAGATGGCGCATCTGCCGCCGCCAGCGGTTATCCCCGACTTCATCACCATGGTCGCATTGGGCGCGATGGCCGCGTTCACCCTGCCCCATCAGTTCCATGTCGGCGTGGTCGAGCTGCGCCAGTCCTCCGATCTGAAGACCGCACGCTGGCTGTTCCCGCTCTACCTGCTGTTGATCGGCCTGCCCTCGGTGCCGATGGCGCTGTCTGGTGCCGCGCAGCTCGGGGCCTCGGTATCGCCTGATCTGTACGTGCTTGCCTTGCCGCAGGAGCGCGGCCATCACCTGCTGGCGTTGCTCGCCTACCTGGGCAGCCTGAGCGCTGCCACCGGCATGATGATCCTGTCCGGGCTGACCTTGTCGATCATGCTCGGCAACCACGGCTTTGGTTCGCACTTGCTGGGCGGCATGAATGGCGGCGGCGATGCAGGTGCCGATCTGCGCCCACGCGTGCTGGCGTTCCGCCGCGCCGGCATCCTCGCCGTGTTCCTGATGTCGTGGCTGTACAGCCGCGCGATGAGCGGCACCGAGGCACTCAGCGATTTCGGCCTGATGTCGTTCACCGCACTGTCGCAGCTGGCACCGGCGGTACTATTGGCGGTGTATCGGCCTCGCACGCCCTCGCCTGCGATCATGGCCGGCATCGTGCTGGGCTCGCTGGTCTGGCTGTGGCTGGTGTTGCTGCCGATGGTGATCCCGGCACCCGATCCAACAACCGGCGGCGAAGGGTTGCACTGGCTGGCGCTGTTCTCGCTGCGCATGCAGCCCGGCCACATCGCCATCAGCATGGGCGCCAGCCTGGCGGTCAACCTGATCACGGTTGCGCTGGTATCGCGCGCGATACGCCCATCGCTGCCACTGCAGAAAGACGCCGTGGCCGCAGCGTCCATGCGCAAAACTGCCGGACGCTTCCTCGGCCCGGAGCGGGCGCGGCAATTGATGGACGGGCACGACGGGCAGATGCTGGATGACGACCGGGTCACCGCTATCGAACGCGAGCTGACCGCCGTCGTTGGCGCTGGCATGGCACGGCTGCTGGTCGAGGCCGCACGTGATGGTGGCGCCGCGCCGCTGGATGCGGTCACCCGCGCCGTCGGCGAAGCGACTCAGGCACTACGCTTCAACCAGCGCCTGCTGGAAGCCGCGTTGGAAAACATGAGTCAGGGCATCAGCGTGGTCGATGCCCAGCTGCAGCTGGTGGCCTGGAACAGTCGTTATGCCGCGCTGTTCAAATTCCCGCCTGAGCTGCTGCAGGTCGGGCAACCGGTTGCCAACCTCACCGCGTGGGCGTTGGGAGAACTGAAGATCAGCGAGGCGCCGGGCGACAACGTCGGCAAGGCGCTGACCCGGCGCATGGCGCATATGCGTCGCGGCACGCCGCATCTGTCCGAGCGCATCTTCCCCGACAACACCATCGTCGAAATCCGTGGCAACCCGATGCCTGGTGGTGGCTATGTCGCCACCTTCACCGATGTCACCGCGTTCCGCATGGCCGAGGACGCGCTCAAGCGCAGTAACGAGACCCTGGAACTGCGCGTGCAGGACCGCACCGCGCGACTGGAACAGGCCGTGCACGAAGCCGAGCGCGCCAACGTAGCCAAGACGCGATTCCTCACCGCGGTCGGCCACGACCTGATTCAACCCCTGCACGCCGCGCAGCTGCTCACCGATGCGATGTCACAGCACATCGAATCCGAGTTCCTGGATAGCTTCCTGCGCCAGATCCGCGGCGCCCTGGATTCCACCGATGATCTGCTGTCGGGCCTGCTCGACATCTCGCGCCTGGAAGCAGGCGGTTTGGTCGCCGATCCGCGTCCGTTCGCATTGTCGACCGTGCTTGATCCCTTGGCACAGGAATTCGCCGTGCTGGCAGCAGCGCGTGGCCTGCAGTTCCGCTATGTACGCAGCCGCGTCTGGGTGCATAGCGATCCACTGCTGCTACGCCGGGTACTGCAGAACTTCCTCGCCAACGCCATCCGTTACACCCGTAGCGGAGGCGTGTTGCTGGGCGTGCGCCGGAATGGCGACACGCTGGCAATCGGCGTACATGACAGCGGCCCGGGTATTACCCCGGAGCAGCAGAGCGTCGTGTTCGAGGAATTCCATCGCGGCGACCGCAGCAACGGCCAGGGGCTCGGCCTTGGCCTGGCAATTGCGCACCGTATCGCCGACCTGCTGCACGCCCCACTGGCACTGCACAGCGTGGTCAATCGTGGTTCGGCGTTCTCCATCACGGTGTCGCGGGCAACGCCGCCGCCAGCCTCACGCAATGCAGCGCCTGCAGGCAGCAACAGCACCATCAAGGGCACGCGGGTGTTGGTGGTCGACAACGATCCGGACGCACTGGAAGCGATGCGGCAGATGCTGCTCGCCTGGGGCTGCGATGTAATCGCCGCCGGCGACTCCACGGCGGTCGATGCGTCAGCAGGCGAAGCTGCGCTGTGGTTGTTCGACTACCACCTTGATGATGACGATACCGGCGTGCAGCTATGGAAGCGGCTTGTCGCCATGCATGGACAGCGACCTACCGTGATCCTAAGCGCCGACACCGGCAGCGACACCCGCGAGGCGGTCCGTGAAGTCGGCTTGTCACTGTTGAACAAGCCCTTCAAACCGCTGGCGCTACGCTGGGCAATCAATCATCTGTTGGCTGTGCGCAGTACAGTCGAGACCTGATGCGAAGCTGACACCGCTGGATCTGCTGATCGGCCAGTGACCGCGATGCAGGTCAGGCGCCCTGCGCCTCTTCAATCTGCCGCGATGGATCGTTCAGGCCCATTTCGTGCAATACGCGAATCGCCTGCGCGCGGTTGCGCACGCCCAGCCGGCCCATGATGCGGGTCATATGCGCCTTGACCGTGCGCAGCTGTACGCCAAGGCGATCGGCGATCTGCTTGTTGAGCAGCCCTTCGGCGACCAGACTCAGGACCTTGTACTGGTGCGCGGACAGGCTGGCCAAACGCGCGGCCAGATCGGCGTCCTTGCTGAAAGGCGCAACCCGGGCAACGGTTTCGCGCAGCATCGCCGGTATCCAGCGCTCGCCATCGAGCACGGTCTGCAAGGCCTGCTGCAGGTCCACCAGCCCCGAGCTCTTGGGCAGATAGCCGGCGGCTCCAAGGTCAATAGCGCGGCGGATCACGTGCGGCTCTTCATTGGCCGAGACAATGATGATCGCCAACCCCGGCTGCAACGCACGGATCGTCGCCAATCCTGCAAGGCCATGATTACCCGGCATATGCAGGTCCAGCAGCATCAGGTCGATCTGCTGGCTCTCGATTGCTTCCAGCACGCTGTCCAGTGAATCGGCCTCGCTGATCTGCAGATCATCAACCGCCTCTTCGGCCGCGCGGTGCAAGGCAGCGCGGAACAAGGGGTGGTCATCGGCAATGAGCAGGGTTGGCATGTCCAGGCGAGGTTAGCAAATTAGCCAGCGACCGGGCACGGGTACCTAGGTACGCTGGCACATACACACTGGCTTGCTAGTGTGTGGCAATGAACATCCCCCGCCCCGTTACCCTGCTTTGCGCCGCGCTGCCGCTGTTGGGCTGCGTCTCCGTCGCCCATGCCGCCAAGCCCGGCCCGAACGCTGCTGCGCCCGTGTTCGAGCAGTGGCGCGAAACCGAGCACCGCGGCAGCGATGACCTGCTGACCGCCGGGTTGGGCCTCGATGGCCTGCGCGCCACTGCCGCCCCGGCATTCGCCAGCCCGGGCCAGCCGACCGCAGAAGAAGCCCGGCGCCGGGCGATCTGGAGCAGCTGGCGCGGCATCGCCGACCTCACCCCAGGCGGTGGCTTTGGCGATGTCTACGGCAACCTGCAGGCGGCACCGGGCCGGGAGTTCTCGGCCTACGCGCGCATCCCCGGCGCCCGCCAACCCCATCGCGTGCTGGTGCAGATACCCGATAACTTCGATCCAAAGCGACGCTGCCTGGTAGCGACGGCCTCGTCCGGCTCGCGCGGCATCTATGGTGCGATTTCGGTTGCTGGCAGCTGGGGCCTGGCCCATGGCTGCGCTGTCGCCTATACCGACAAGGGCACCGGCAGCGACTATTACGACCTGGACGCCAGGAGTGGCTTCCAAGCTGACGGCACACCTGCCACACAAGGCGCGCTGGCCTTCGCCCCGACCGATGCGAAAGCCGCGCATGGCATTGCCTTCAAGCACGCCCATTCCGGCGACAACCCGGAAGCGGACTGGGGCCGGCATCTGCTGCAGGCACTGCAGTTCGGCCTGCAGGCACTGGACCGCGCCTACCCGCAATCGGCACCGTTCACCCCGGCAAACACGCGCACGCTGGGCGTAGGCGTTTCCAATGGTGGTGGCGCGGTGCTGCGCGCAGCCGAGATCGAAGGCGACTGGTTCGATGCCATGGTGGCTGGCGAGCCGAACGTCTCGGTTGCCGGCGCACCGCCGCTCTACGACTTCGTCACCCAGTCAGCGCTGCTGATGCCCTGCGCGCTGCTTGCGCTTGATGATCTACCGCAACCGCCGATGCAGGCACAGGCGGCGCCGGCATGGACGCAGCGCTGTGCCGTCCTGAAATCGGCCGGGCTGGTGCAAGGCGATGACACCGCCGCACAGGCACAGTCGGCACGCCAGCAACTCGCCGACGCGGGGCTCAGCGATGGCGCGCTGCGCGCCGGTGCGTTCTCTACTGGATTCGATCTGTGGCGTGCAATCGCGGTTACCTATGCATCAGCTTATGGTCGCTACGGCGCGGGCGAACATCCCTGCGCTTACAGCTACTCTGCTGTCGGTGCGGACGGCAAGCCCGTTCCTGCGACCGCCGAGCTGCGCGCAAGCTGGTGGAGCGAAGCCAGCGGCATTCCGCCGGGCAGTGGCGTTGTGCTGGTGGACGGCAATGCCGCCCAATCGGCGGATGATCCGCTGCACGGGCTGAACTGCCTGCGTGCACTCGGCGCTGGCGACAGCACCGATGCCAAGCGCGTACGCGCAGGCATCGCTGACGCAGCCGCCAAAGCACCCCGTCGCGGCCTGCCTATCGTGGTCATCCACGGCACCGACGACGGGTTGGTACCGATCAGCATGACCAGCGACCGTTACGTGCCGCTGGCACGCAAGGCCGGCGCACAGATCGCCTATTGGCGGGTAAGCAACGGCCAGCACTTCGACTCGCTGCTGGCCTTCCCGGACTACCGCAAGCGCTATGTACCGCTGCTGCCCTACATGTTCGCGGCAATGGACCAAGTATGGGATCACCTTGAAGATCCAGCGCGCGCCCTGCCACAGGATGCACTGATCCAGCCAACCCCGCGTGCGGAAGCACCGTTGCAGCGCTCGCAGCTGTCCATTCCCGCAGTCTCAGGCCGCTGACGCGCTGCCAACCAGGATATCCAGATGTCATTCGTTACACGCTCCGACCAAGCAGAATCCAGCGCCTACGCCTATCCGCTGCTGATCAAACAGCTGCTGCACACACCACTGGCGGTGAATCCTGATCAGGAGATCGTCTACGGCGACAAGGTCCGCTACAGCTACCGCACGTTGCAGGCGCGCATCGGCCAGCTGGCCGGTCTATTGACCTCACTGGGCGTGAAACCCGGCGACACCGTGGCGGTGATGGACTGGGACAGCAACCGTTATCTGGAAAGCTATTTCGCAGTACCGATGATCGGCGCCGTGCTGATGATGGTGAACGTTCGTCTGGCCCCGGAACAGATCGCCTATACGCTGAATCACAGTAGCGCGCGGGTGATCCTGGCCAACCGCGAGTTCCTGTCGGTGCTGGCGAGCATCAATGAACAGCTGCCGGATCTGCGCACACGAGTCCTGCTGGACGATGAAGGCGGCCCGCTGCCGGATGGCTTTGTCACCGAGTACGAAGTGGGCCTGAAGCAAGCCGAGCCGATCAGCAATTTCCCCGACTTCGATGAAAACACCCGCGCCACCATGTTCTATACGACCGGCACCACTGGTCTGCCCAAGGGGGTCTACTTCAGTCACCGACAGTTGGTGCTGCATTCGCTGGCGGCAATGGCTGCACTGGGAAGCGCGCCCAGCCAAGGTCGCCTGCATCGTGATGATGTCTACATGCCGATCACCCCGATGTTCCATGTCCACGCATGGGGCGTGCCGTATGTGGCCACGCTGATGGGCATAAAACAGGTCTACCCGGGCCGCTACCTTCCAGGCAAGCTGCTGGAACTGATCGCGCGCGAGAAAGTGACGTTCTCGCACTGCGTGCCAACCATTCTGCATATGCTGCTTGCGCATCCAACTTCAGCAGATACCGACCTGCGCGGCTGGAAGGTCATCATCGGCGGCGCAGCATTGCCACGTGCACTTTGCCAGCAGGCATTGGCGCGCGGCATCGATATCTTCGGCGGCTACGGCATGTCCGAAACCTGCCCAGTACTGACCCTCGCGCAGATCGATGCCGACGCCTTGGCCGGTACCGACGAAGAGCTGTCGTTGCGCACCAAGGCCGGCATCCCGATACCGTTGGTGGACCTGCGCATCGTCGACGAGGACATGAACGAAGTCGCCCACGATGGCATCGCCACCGGCGAAGTGGTGGTGCGCGCACCTTGGCTCACCCAAGGCTATCTACACAATCCAGAGGCCTCGGCCACGTTGTGGGAGGGTGGTTACCTGCATACCGGCGACATCGGCAACATTGATAGCGGCGGCTACCTGCGCGTCACCGACCGCATCAAGGACGTGATCAAGACCGGCGGTGAATGGATCTCGTCACTCGCACTGGAGGACATCATCGCCATGCACCCGGCGGTCAATGAAGTCGCGGTGATCGGCATTGCCGATGCCAAATGGGGCGAGCGACCGCTGCCGTTGGTGGTCAGGCACGCAGGCAGCACGGTTACCGAAGCCGAGATCATCGAGCTGGTCGCCGCCCGCAGCCGCGCAGGCGACATCTCCCGCTACGCGATCCCCGACCGCGTCAGCTTCGTCGATGCGATAGAACGCACCAGCGTGGGCAAAATCAACAAGAAGAAGCTGCGTAGCCAGCATGAGCTGCCGGCTGATCCAGCCCAAAGCTGATGTGCAAGCTGGCAATCGCCTGCTTTTGTAGGAGCGGCGTAAGCCGCGAAGCTCGCATCAATGAAGTTACCAATCTGCCCCCAATCGGATGGATCACCATCTTCGCGGCTTACGCCGCTCCCACAAAAAACCGATGCCAAGGGATTGGCATCGGTTTTCGGGTGACTAAGATGTTCAAACGAGAAGCCTTGTCGCCGCCGCAGCCCTTCAACCCTCCGGCGTAGCCGCCTTGTAAACCGGCTCACCATCAACCCAGGTCGACAGCACCTTCAGGTCATCAAGCTGATCGGCAGCAACCTTCAACGGATCACGATCCAGCACCACAAAGTCCGCACGCAGGCCGCGTTGCAGCTTGCCTACCTGCGCTTCGTCATGGCCGGCCCAGGCCGCATCGCTGGTGAAGCCACGCAACGCCTCGGCGGCACTCAGGCGCTGCTCCGGCTGCCAGCCACCCGGCGGCTGGCCATCGCGGTCCTGGCGGGTCACTGCTGCATACAAGCCCAGACGTGGGTCGACCTGCTCCACCGGGAAGTCCGAGCCCAAGGCCAGGCGTGCACCGCTGTGCAGGAAGCGCTGCCAGGCATACGCACCGAGAATGCGTTCCGGCCCAACCCGCTGCTCGGCCCACCCCATGTCCGAGGTGGCGTGGGTGGGCTGCATCGAGGCGATCACGCCGAGCTTGGCGAAACGCGGGATGTCCTGCAGCGACACTACCTGTGAGTGTTCGATACGCCAGCGGTGATCGTTGTCTTTGTGTGCACCCAGCACCTTCTCGTAGGTATCCAGCACGATGCGGTTGCCGCGATCACCGATGGCATGGGTGGCGACCTGTACCTTGCAGCCATCCGCCTTGCGCACGGCAGCTTCGAACTCCTCCGGCGAGGTCATCAGCAGGCCATGATTATGCGGGTCGTCACTGTAAGCGGTCAGCAGGGCCGCACCGCGGCTGCCCAGTGCGCCGTCCATGTACAGTTTGACCCCATGCATGCGCAGGCGGCCGGCTGGGTGATCGTAGAGCCCCGTCTTGCACAGATCGTCCAGCGCACCCTGATTACCGTCGGCATAGGCATCGATGCGCAGCGGCAGCTTGCCTTGCTCGGCCAGACGCTTCATCAGTGCCAGGTCTTCGCGCGATACACCCATGTCGTGTACGCCAGTCAATCCGTAGCTGACCGCAAGCTGCAGGGCGCCAAGCAGGCGCTTCTCACGCGTGGCATCATCCGGCTTGGGGATATGCGCCGAAACCAAGCTAGCTGCCCCATCCACCAGTACCCCACTAGGCTTGCCTGCGGCGTCGCGAACGATACGCCCGCCTTCCGGCTGCCACTCACCGGACAGTGACTTGCCGGCCTTTTCCGCAATACGGATTGCAGCACTGTTGACCCAACCGGCGTGGCCATCGACCCGCTCCAGATAGACCGCACGCTGCGGGAAGGCTGCATCCAGATCGGCGGCGGTGGGGAAATCGGTGTTGTCCCAGCGGTTCTGGTCCCAGCCCCGGCCCAGCAGCCACTGCCCCGGAGCCAAACTCTTTTCGAATGCTGTGAGCCGCGCCAACACCTCAGCCCGATTGCGCGCACCGCTCAGATCGGCCCACACCATCATCTCGCCAAGTCCGACCAGATGCGCATGGGCATCGATCAGGCCCGGCACCACCGTCGCATCACCCACATCAATGCGTGGCGCCTGCGGATACAACTGCAGCAGCGCATCGGCGCTGCCCACGTCCAATACCCGCCCGCTATCACTTTCCCATGCAATAGCACCAACTAGTGGCTGGGCAGGATCGCCTGTACGAATGGTGTCGGCCACCAGCAATTTGACCTCAGCCTGGACCGGCATTGCATAAAGACAGGGAAGCAACAGAGCCACACAGGCGATACGACGCATCACGCACTCTCCGCGTTGGAATGCGTGGACTATGCCGTCATCGACGACGTCTTACAAACCATATACCGGAACTGCGATCAGGCAGAAACACCCGCTACGCTCAGTCGGCACTTACGTCCACGCGTACGCGGATCTGCTCGCCCGGGTGGTAATCGCGATGGGTGCGGTATTGCCGGCCAGCGTATTCGTAGGTGACGTCGTAACCATCGACCCGCTCGCTCTCGCTGCCATACCCGGTGGGTTCGCACACACGTACGTCACCGCGCTGGTAGGTGGGGCGGTTGCTGGCCTCATAGATGGCACGACCGGCCGCGCCACCGGCAATAGTGCCGACCGCGGTACCCAGGTAACGGCCATCACCACCACCGATGCGGCTGCCGAGCACCGCGCCGGCCAAGCCACCGATCACCGTCGCCCACTGGCGACCGCTTTCGTTGCCCTGCCGGTACTGGCCGTTGTCGTAGCCACGCTGGTCATAGCCGTCATTTCGATAGCCGTTGTTGTTGCCGTAGCCGTTGTTGCCATAGCCGTTGTTGCCATAGCCGCCGGCCTGATAACCATTGTTGTTATCCACATAACCGCCATCGTTGCGCTCATAGCAGCGCTCGTTGCGGCCCTGATTGCTGTTGACGATGACCGGATCCACCCGCACCACGCGCGCATAGTCGTACACCGCACCGTTGCCGGCGTAGTCGCCGCCGCGGTACTGGCCGTTGTCATAGCGCGAATCCGGCCGGTACTGGCCATCATCGTAAGAACCGTTGGGGCGGTATTGGCCGTCGTCGTAGCGCTGTGCGGACGCATTGAAGGCGACCAGACCACCGACAACAAGGACAGCGGCAACAGCTAGCGAGCGACTCATGGCAGTAACCACTCCGGCTGGAATGAAGAACAAGGGATGAGCGATGCTCAGGCGCGACAGGTGAAACGACCCTGAACCGGACCTGCCAGCGCTGAACGCCAGCAGGGCCAGGGCAGGATCATCGCCAGATCAGGCCGAAAACTCGGTATCCAGGCTGATCGGCACCGCGCTAAGCGCCTTGGAGATCGGACAGTTCTGCTTGGCGTCATCGGCAATTGCACGGAACCGGGTCTCGTCCAGGCCCGGCACCACCGCCTTCACCTTGAGCCGGATCTGCGACAGCTGCGGGCCGCCCTCCATCGACAGGTCGACATCGGCGCGGGTGTCCAACGAGGTCGGCGGGAAGCCGGCTTCACTGAGCTTGGCCGACAGCGCCATGGTGAAGCAGCCGGCATGTGCGGCAGCAATCAGTTCTTCGGGGTTGGTGCCCTTCTCATCGCCGAAGCGGCTGTTGAACGCATAGCGGGTGTTCTCCATCAAACCGCTCTGTGGTGTACTCAAGCGGCCCTGCCCGGTCTTCAGATCGCCTTCCCAGTGCGCGGTTGCGTGACGCGAAATACCCATGGTCGAACTCCTCGTGGTGGATGGCCGGGCCAGCCTAAACCACAGCGTGTTAGCGGTTTGTGCGCCGCAGCCATCGGCACAACGGCGTGCCCGCCGAGCGCGGGCAACACCGCGATTGATCGCACTCCAACCCGGTTTTTGCATGGCTTCCGGCACCGATTTGTTGTCCAAATGCGTCCAGAACCAATTTTTATGGGCTTTTTCTTCGATTACCTATTGGCGTCACGCAATTCATGCCCTACATTTCGCTTGCCGACGGGGTCGGCACGACCAACAACCAACCGTTCACGGAACAGGAAATCATGGCAAAGACCGCTAAAAAGGCTGCCCCGAAGAAGGCAGTGAAGAAAGTAGCTACGAAGGCTGCAACCAAGGCTGCCGCCAAGCCGGCCGCACTGAAGCCGATCAAGGAAGCACTGACCAAGTCCGGTCTGGTCGCCCACATCGCTGAAGCCACCTCGGTCGCTGCCAAGGACGTGCGCGCTGTGTTCGCCGCCCTGGAAGGCGCCGTCGCCGCCTCGGTCAACAAGAAGGGCGCTGGTTCCTTCACCCTGCCGGGCCTGCTGAAGATCTCCACCGTGAGCGTTGCTGCCAAGCCGAAGCGCAAGGGCATCAACCCGTTCACCAAGGAAGAGCAGTGGTTTGCCGCCAAGCCGGCCACCACCAAGCTCAAGGTGCGTCCGCTCAAGAAGCTCAAGGACGCTGCGCTGTAATCAGCGCGCCCCTTGGCGAATGAACGGGACGGCCCTGCCGTCCCGTTTTTTTTTGCTTCATCGCAACGTGGAAAACGTTCCCATGGGTCGCAGCGTTCCGCCTGTGGCATGGGAAAAACACTGGAACACAGCGTCATGGTCCAACGCCTCGTACCGGCGCCAGCGCGGGCCTATGGTGGCCACTCCCCCGCTTCCCCACGTAGTCCACCATGTCCATCAGCAAGCATCGCTACCGAATCTCCGTCACTCCGATCGAGACCGACGGCCAGCAGTGCAGCGGCCGTTGCTCGATCGAGTTCGAACAACGCAGCCAATACAACTGGATGCGCCAGCTGGAATCCGCGCAAGGCCAACGTCGACTGTCCTGCAATGAGGACGCCGGCGTGGTGGTTGTCACCGGCCTGCTGGAGACCCTGGCCGAATCGGCAGCCAAGCCCGACAGCCTGTTGAGCGCGCTGCAGCCGGAGCTCGGCCAGTTGCTGCACAAGCTCAAGCAGCTGCAGACGCCGGCGGAGTAAGTCGCTGGCAGCAAGCCGACCGGCCCTGCAGACCTCCAACATCGTCGCGCGGGAGCGGAAGTCGCTTGCGCAGGCCAAGAGTAATATCGGCTTGCTCGCCTGAGCATCGCGACCGGAAAACAGCACTTCAAACGCTGATATCGCACCGGCCCGCTTGTCCGTACCAGTGGCTGGGAGGTCAGCCGAGGCAGTACTTCAGTCCGATTGGACCGAGCCTGCTAATTGGCCGTTCACCCAATCCGGTTATCTTGCTAGTCCAACCTGCTGCCATCACCGAGTACGCCCGATGAACCTGCGTTCCCTGCTCCTCCCCAGCATCGCCCTGCTCGCCATGGCCGGCAGCGCCCATGCCGCGCCGCAGATCAACGGCAAACAATTGACCGTTGGCGCCGCCGATGTGCAGCAATACCTGGACGGCAGCTTCCCGCGCACGCAGAAGGCACTGGGCGGGCTATTGGCGCTGACCGTGAGCCAGCCGCACCTGACCCTGCCACAGGGCAGCCGCCTGGATCTGGGCTTCAACCTGGCCATGGCCGCTGGCGGTTCGTCGATG
The DNA here is from genome assembly GCF_056760195.1 of Stenotrophomonas sp. STEN020. Lineage (NCBI taxonomy): Bacteria > Pseudomonadati > Pseudomonadota > Gammaproteobacteria > Lysobacterales > Lysobacteraceae > Stenotrophomonas > Stenotrophomonas sp. STEN020. The sequence continues at coordinate 7,494 of NZ_JBRREI010000020.1, read as the reverse complement.
CCGGTGGGCGATGTACAGATCAGCAGCGGCCTGCGCTACGACGCGCAGACCCAGGGCTTCCATCTGGACCAGCCCACCGTTGATGGTTTCCGCCCCAGCGCAGCTGGTGGTGGTGAGTTGGATTCAAGTACCCGCAGCCTGCTCAACAGCTGGCTGGCCGACTACGCGCGCCGCGAACCGATCTACAAGATCGACCCGGCCATCGCCAAGGTGATGGGCGTGTTGCAGGTAAAGTCAGTGGGCATCCAGAACGGCCGCATCGCCGTGGACTTCAACCAGAACCTGGGCAGCTTCGTGCCGCAGGGTTTGCTCGGGAACTGAGCCGCCCTGCTGTAGAAACGAAAAAGGCCGCGATTGCGGCCTCTTTCATTTTGTTTCCTTGTAGGAGCGGCGTAAGCCGCGAAGCTGACGATGTGTCAGCCCCGAAGCCGAGCATTCGCCAACGGAACCGCTTCGTCATTCATTGGCAGCATCTGAGCTGGCAGTGGCTTCGCGGCTTACGCCGCTCCCACAAAACCAGCGGGCGCTTTTCAGCGCTTCGGCTGCAGCATCGTGCCGGTGCACTTGGGCGAGCCGCAACGGCATTCCCAGATCTTCTTCAGGCGCGGGGTGTGACGCTCGGCCAGGGTGATGCCATAGTTGTAGGTCAGCTCTTCGCCGGCCTTGATGTCGCGGATGGCTTCGATGAACACCTTGTCAGCGGTGCGGTCATCGCCCTCAGCCTCTTCGATCATCGCCTCGCAGTTCGGATCGCAGCTGTGGTTGATCCAGCGTGCGTCATTGCCCTTGTAGTTGGCATCGATGACGTAATCGTCGTTCAGGGTGAACAGGAAGGTGTGGCCGGTTTCCACATCACCTGCATCGTCTGCGTCCACTTCGGCATGGGTACGACGCTTGCCCTTGTATTCGATGACGCGCTCGCCCTTCTTGATGGCGGCCACGGCGAACACACCGTTGCCGTGGATGGAGGATTTGCGCGCCTGGATCTTCTTGGGCATTTACATGGCCGGGACTTGAGTGAGGCGGTGATTCTCGCCCATTGGGCAGGACAACCCAAGGGGAGGCACCTGGATTGGGGATTCCGCGTCATGCTTTACGACGAATCGAAAGCATGGAGCAGCGGCTGCGCCGCGCACTTGCTGCTGACTTTGGCTCCCTCTCCCCTTGTGGGAGAGGGTTGGGGAGAGGGGTAGCTGTTGGCGCAGGATCAAAACTCACCAATATCCCTACCCGACTACTTTTAAGCAGAAGCGAACTGCAGCGGCTGCGCCGCTCCCCTCTCCTGCCTTCGGCATCCTCTCCCACAAGGGGAGAGGAAACAGCAGCGGCTGCGCGGCTCCCCTCTCCTGCCTTCGGCATCCTCTCCCACAAGGGGAGAGGAAACAGCAGCAGCTGCGCCGCTCCCCCTCTCCTGCCTTCGGCATCCTCTCCGGCGAGGGGAGAGGAAACAGCTGCAGCTCCCTGATTGGCAGGGGGTTTCTGCCACCTGAACAGCAAAACTTGGCCCTCCCGACGAGAAAGCGTACAATTTTGGTCCACATTGATTCCCCGTTACCGCAATGCTCCGCGTCACCAAGCTCACCGATTACGCCACCGTCGTCCTGACCGTGCTAGCCGCACGGCCAGCCGAAGTGTTGAGCGCGACCGATCTGGCTGAAGCCGCCGGATTGGAGCCGCCCACCGTCAGCAAGCTGCTCAAGCCGCTGGCCCAGGCCGGTCTGGTTGAAGGCCTGCGCGGCGTGCATGGCGGTTACCGGCTGACCCGCCCGGCCTCCGAGATCACCCTGATCGAGATCCTGGAAGCGATGGAGGGCCCCTTGGCCATCACCGAATGCAGCCAGGAGCAGAGCCAGTGCGGCCTCGCCGGGCAATGCGGTGTGCGTTCCAACTGGCGGCTGATCAATGATGTCGTTTCCGATGCCCTGCGCGGCGTCACCCTCGCGCAGATGCTGCACCCCTTACCGCTTGCCGACCGTCGACGCATCAGCGCCGACGTCGTCTCCTGAACAACCGTAGGCAGCCCTAATGGCCACCGAAATCATCGAACCGGTCGACACCGTCGACAGCCCGAACCGTGAAATCCATGAGCAGCTGGGTCGTAAATACGACGCAGGCTTCGTCACGCTGATCGAATCCGAGTCGTTCCCCCCCGGCCTGGACGAGGACGTCATCCGCGCGCTCTCGGCCAAGAAGGAAGAGCCCGAGTGGATGACGCAGTGGCGCCTGGACGCTTACCGCCACTTCCTGACCATGCGCCAGCCGGACTGGGCCAAGCTCGAGATCGCGCCGATCGACCTGCAGGCGCTGAGCTACTTCTCCGCGCCCAAGGGCCCGAAGTACCAGTCGCTGGACGAAGTGCCCAAGGAACTGCTGGACACCTACGAAAAGCTCGGCGTGCCGCTGCATGAGCGGGCGAAGCTGGCCGGCGTGGCGGTGGATGCGGTGTTCGATTCGGTCTCGGTCGGTACTACTTTCCGCAAGGAACTGGCCGACAAGGGCGTGATCTTCTGCTCCATCTCCGAAGCCATCCGCGAGTACCCGGAGCTGGTACGCAAGTACCTGGGCTCGGTGGTGCCGGTGGGCGACAACTATTTCGCCGCGCTGAACTCGGCGGTGTTCTCCGACGGCAGCTTCGTGTTCGTGCCGGCCGGTGTGCGCAGCCCGATGGAGCTGAGCACCTATTTCCGCATCAATGCCAGCAATACCGGGCAGTTCGAGCGCACCTTGATCATCTGCGAGGACAAGGCCTACGTCTCCTACCTGGAAGGCTGCACCGCGCCGATGCGCGATGAAAACCAGCTGCACGCCGCGGTGGTCGAGCTGGTGGCGCTGGAAGATGCCGAGATCAAGTATTCGACCGTGCAGAACTGGTACCCGGGCGACGAGAACGGCGTCGGCGGCATCTACAACTTCGTCACCAAGCGTGCCGAATGCCGCGGCGCCCGCGCCAAGGTGACCTGGACCCAGGTGGAAACCGGCTCGGCCATCACCTGGAAGTACCCGTCCTGCGTGCTGCTGGGCGACGACTCGGTGGGTGAATTCCACTCGGTGGCGCTGACCCACCATCGCCAGCAGGCCGATACCGGTACCAAGATGATCCACATCGGCAAGCGCACCAAGAGCAAGATCATCTCCAAGGGCATCAGTGCCGGCCGTGGCCAGAACACCTATCGCGGCCTGGTGCGTGTTGACCGTGGTGCCGAAGGTGCGCGCAACTACACCCAATGCGACTCGCTGCTGATCGGCAAGAAGTGTGGCGCCCACACCTTCCCCTACATCGAGGTGAAGAACCCCAGCGCCACCGTCGAGCACGAGGCCACCACCTCCAAGATTTCCGACGACCAGTTGTTCTATTGCCGCGCACGCGGCATCGACCAGGAAAACGCGGTGTCGATGATCGTCGACGGCTTCTGCAAGCAGGTGTTCAAGGAACTGCCGATGGAGTTCGCGGTGGAAGCCAAGAAGCTGCTGGAAGTGTCGCTGGAAGGATCGGTCGGATGAGCCGCCTATCGCTGCTCCTGCTGGCCGTGCTGCCGTTCGCAGCCTCTGCCGCGTCACCGGGCAAGGCCTGCGACGATGCCCGCACCCAGCTGGATATCAACGAGTGTGCGGCGGCGGAAGCCACCGCCGCCGACGCCGAGCTCAACGCCGTGTACCGGCAGGTGATGCAGAAGCTGCAGGGCCAGCAGGTCGCCATCGACAAGCTGCGCGCTGCCCAGCGCCTGTGGATCCCGCTGCGCGATGCCGACATCGAAGCGCGCTACCCGGTGGGCAAGGACGAGAACCCGCGTGTCCTGTACGGCTCGATGTACCCGATGCTGTATTCGGCCAACAAGGCCGAACTGACCCGCAAGCGCACCCAATGGCTGCGCGCCACCTTCCTCGATCGCGCCGAAGGCGAGCTCTGATCGCCCCGCACCCCACATATTGAAGAACGCACCCTCATGCTGAAGATCGAAAACCTCCACGCAAGCATCGGCGACAAGGAAATCCTCAAGGGTCTGTCGCTGGAAGTGAAGCCGGGCGAAGTGCACGCCATCATGGGCCCGAACGGCGCCGGCAAGTCCACCCTCGGCAATGTCCTGTCCGGCCGCGACGGCTACGACGTCACCGCCGGCAGCGTGCAGTTCGAAGATGGCGACCTGCTGGAGCTGGAACCGGAAGCACGCGCCGCCGCCGGCCTGTTCCTGGCTTTCCAGTACCCGGTGGAAATCCCCGGCGTCAACAACACCTACTTCCTGCGCGCCGCGCTCAATGCACAGCGCAAGGCACGCGGCGAGGAAGAACTGGACTCGATGCAGTTCCTCAAGCTGGTCCGGCAGAAGCTGGCCGTGCTGCACCTGAAGGACGAGTTGCTGCACCGCGGCGTCAACGAAGGTTTCTCCGGTGGCGAGAAGAAGCGCAACGAGATCTTCCAGCTGGCCGTGCTTGAGCCGAAGCTGGCGATCCTCGACGAAACAGACTCGGGCCTGGACATCGATGCGCTGAAGAGCGTGGCCGATGGCGTCAACGCGCTGCGTTCGCCGGAGCGTTCGTTCCTGGTCATCACCCATTACCAGCGCCTGCTCGACTACATCAAGCCGGACGTGGTGCATGTGCTGGCCGACGGCCGCATCGTCAAGACCGGTGGCCCAGAACTGGCGCTGGAGCTGGAAGCGCACGGTTATGACTTCCTGAAGGACCGCGTGGTCCGCGAGGCAGCCAAGTAATGAGTGCCCTTCTGGATTCCTTGGCCGGTACGTTCTGCGGCAGCAAGGAGCGCGCCGAGCTGCTCGAAGCTGCGCTGAAAACCGGCCTGCCCGCCGCCCGCAACGAGGCCTGGAAGTACACCTCGCTGCGCCAGCTGGAGCGCCGCAGTTTCACTGCCGCGCCGCTGCAGGCCCCGGATATCGATGCCGCGCTGCTGGCCGACATCCCGTCGCCGCGCCTGGTCTTCGTCAACGGTCGTCACAGCGCTGCGTTGAGCGATCTGTCGTCGCTGGATGCCGGTGTGCAGGTGCGCACCCTGTCTGCCGTGCAGGCCGAAGAGCCCGAGGCGCTGCGTTTCCTTGGCCGTCGCTTCGAGCGCGCCGAAGAAGTATTCGCCCAGCTCAATGCCGCACTCGCCGATGAGGGCGTACTGGTGCAGGTGGCCGAAGGCATCGTCAGCGAAACGCCGCTGCATCTGGTGTTTGTCAGCGCGGCGGATTCCGCCGACCACGCCTGGCACCATCGCCACCTGATCGAGCTGCGCCGCGGCGCCATGTTTGGCCTGGTCGAGCATCATCTGCAGGCCGGTGACAGCGCGCATCTGGACAACACCCTGGTGCACGTACACATCGCCCAGGATGCGGTGCTATCACATGCCCGCGTACAGGCCGACAGTGCACGCGCCACCTCGCTGCTGCGCACCGATGCGGTGCTGGCGCGCGATGCGCAGTATCGCCGCATCGACCTGGAACTGGGTGCCGCACTGAGCCGTCATGAGCTCAACGTGCGTCTGGAAGGTGACAACGCCAAGCTGACCGCCAATGGCGTGCTGCTGGGCACCGGTCGTCGCCATATCGATACCCGTCTGGGCATCGAGCACATCGCCAAGAACACCAGCGCCGAGCTGGTCTGGCGTGGCGTGACGGCCAACCGCAGCCGCGTCGTGTTCCATGGCGGCATCGGCATCCGCGAAGGCGCCGATGGCACCGATGCCAACCTGTCCAACAAGAACCTGCTGCTGTCGGCCGATGCCGAGATCGATACCCAGCCGACGCTGGTGATCGATGCCGACGAGGTCAAGGCGGCGCACGGCGCTACCGTTGGTCAACTCGACGCCAATGCGCTGTTCTACCTGCGCTCGCGCGGCGTGCCGGCCGAACAGGCGCGCGCCATGCTCAGCGCCGCGTTCTGCCACGAGCCGCTGTCTGCGGTGGAAGGCGTTCTTACCGAAAAGCTGGCCCGCCATCTGGACCAGGCACTGCAACAGGCAGGCATGGCATGAATCTCAGTTCCCCGCGTCCGATTCACCACCCGGCCACCGCTCCCGATTGGGAGCGCGTGCGCGCCGACTTCCCGCTGCTGATGCGCGAAGTCAACGGCAAACCGCTGGTGTATTTCGACAATGCCAACACCGCGCAGAAGCCGCTGTCGGTGATCGGCGCGGTGGACGAGTTCTATCGCCGTTACAACGCCAACGTCAGCCGCGCGGTGCACGCGCTTGGCAGCGAAGCTACTGAAGCCTACGAAGGCGCACGCACCAAGCTGGCGCGCTTCCTCAATGTGCGCAGCGATGAGCTGGTGCTGTGCAGCGGCACCACCTTCGCGATCAACCTGGTCGCCTATTCGTGGGCGCTGCCGCGCTTGAAGAACGGCGACGTGATTCTGGTCTCGCGCATGGAGCACCACGCCAACATCGTGCCGTGGCAGCTGGTTGCCGAGCGTACCGGCGCGACCATCCGCGTGGCCGAGATCAAACCCGACGGCAGCCTCGATCTGGACGCGCTGCATGCAGCGATGACCCCGGAAGTGAAACTGCTGGCGCTGACCCATGTATCCAACGTGCTGGGCACCATCAACCCGGTCCGCGAGATCTGCCGCGAAGCCCGTAAGCGCGGCATCATCACCGTGATTGATGGCTCGCAGGCCGCACCGCACCTGACTGTGGATGTGGCGGCGATCGGCTGCGATTTCTATGCGGTGACCGGCCACAAGATGTGCGGCCCGACCGGCACCGGCGCGCTGTGGGCACGCCGCGAACATCTGCAGGACATGCCGCCGTTCCTTGGCGGCGGCGAGATGATCAAGGAAGTCAGCTTCGACGGCACCGTGTTCAACGACGCCCCGCACAAATTTGAAGCCGGCACGCCGAATATCGCCGGTTTCATTGGCCTGGGTGTGGCCGTGGATTACCTGGAAGCACTCGGCCGCGAGCACATCGAAGCGCGCGAGCAGGAACTGCTGGCGCACTTCACCGAAGAACTGCAGCGCGTTGAAGGCCTGCGCATCTTTGGTACCGCGCCCAACAAGGCCGCAGTGGTGTCTTTCCAGATCGAAGGCGCGCATGCGCACGACCTTGCGACCCTGCTCGACCTGCAAGGCGTTGCCGTGCGTTCCGGCCAGCATTGCGCACACCCGCTGCTGCAGTACTACGGCGTAGCGGCCACCTGCCGCGCCTCGTTGGCGTTTTACAACACGCATGAAGAGATTGAATCCTTCATGGCGGCGTTGAAGAAAGTGCGCAGCCTGCTGGGTTGAGAAATTCAGCTGTTGTAGGAGCGGCGTAAGCCGCGAAGCCACAAATCCAACGGCACAAGCTCTACCCCTCCCCAGCCCTCCCCAGCCCTCCCCTTGCCTGCGGCAAAGGGAGGGAGCGCTTTACTGGCTTCGGCAGAGTCCCCACGACCTGCCAGTTGTAGGAGCGGCGGGAGCCCCCCCCCCCGCCCCCCCCCCCGGGTCAAAGAAAAAGCCAAAAGAAAACCCCAAACCGAAGCCGCGGGCCCCCCGCCCACCCCCCCCAGGGCCCCC
>NZ_JBRREI010000019.1:0-79213 GCF_056760195.1 Stenotrophomonas sp. STEN020 | reverse complement strand
GCCTACGGCAAAGGGAGGGGGTAACGCTGCGCTCCCTCCCTTTGCCGTAGGCAAGGGGAGGGCTGGGGAGGGGTCGCTTTTGCCGGTGCTGTTGTACCCGCACCCGCACCCGCAGCAACCTCCAACTAAGCCAACACCGCCACCGGCAAATGCTCGCGAACCCAGTCGGCCAGGGCCGGTGCCGGCAATGCCGGGGTGAAGTGAAATCCCTGCGCGATCTGGTAACCCTGCGCGCCGAGCAGGCGTAGTTGCTCCAGGCTTTCCACGCCTTCGGCAACAACCTTCAATTGCAGGCTCTGGCCGATGTGGGCGATGGCCTGGGTCAAGGCGCTGGCAACCTTGTCGCCTTCAATGCCGCGCACGAAGCTGCGGTCCAGCTTGAGCTCGCTGATCGGCAACTGGCGCAGGTAGCTGAGGCTGGAATAGCCAGTGCCGAAGTCGTCCATCGACAGCCGCACGCCAAGTGCATGCACCTGCCGCAGCGTCTGCAGGGTGATCGGGTCACCATCAAGCAAGACGTCTTCGGTGATCTCCAGGATCAGGTCGTCGGCGCTCAACGACTCCTGCTGCAGGATCTGGCTGATGCAGTCCGGCAGCGCCTCACTGTGGAAGTTGGTGGGTGAAAGATTCACCGATACCGATGGCACCTCCAGGCCTTCCAGGCGCCAGCGGCCCAGCTGCCGGCAGGCTTCGCGCAACGCCCATTGGCCGAGGTCGCCGATCAGCCCGGCCTCTTCGGCCAAGGGGATGAAGCGGATCGGCGGCACGCTGCCCAGGCGTGGATGCTGCCAGCGCGCCAGCGCTTCGACGCTGTGCAGGCGGCCGCTGTGGATCTCGATCTGCGGTTGGTAGTGCAGCTGCAGTTGGCCTTGTTCAAGCGCTTCACGCAGGGCCGCTTCCAGCGCCATGCGTTCCTGCGCGCACTCGTCCATCTCGCTGCTGTAGAAGCGCACGCGGTTGCGGCCGTTGTGCTTGGCCTGGTACATGGCGACGTCGGCATGGTGCAGCAGGGAATCCATGTTGTTGCCGTCATGCGGGAAGATGCTGATGCCGATACTGGCAGAGGGCCGGATTTCCAGATCACCCAGCGCCAGCGGCAGGCCCAGCGTGCGCAGGATGCGCTCGCTGCGTTCACTGGCGGCAGGCACATCGCAGCGGTTGAGGATCACCACGAATTCATCGCCGGAGAGCCGGCCGACGATGTCCATCGGCCCGGTTTCTTCCTGCAGGCGTCTTGCCACGGTGCGCAGCAGCTCGTCGCCGCCGGGGTGGCCGAAGGAGTCATTGATCTGCTTGAAGCGGTCCAGATCGATGAACATCACCGCCATTGTCTGCCCGTGGTGACTGGCGGCGGTGATGGCCTGGTCGGCCTGGGCATGCAGCAGGCTGCGGTTGGGCAGGCCGGTGAGGTCGTCGTAGAAGGCCAGCCGGCGGATCCGGTTGCGTGCTTCCTCGCGCTCCAGCGCCAGCGCGCATAGATGCACGATCACTTCGACCAGCCGGTGGTGGAAGCTGTCCGGGTCGTAGGGCTGCCGGTAGTAGAAGGCGAAGGTGCCGAGCACCCGGCCATCGTTGGCCTTGATCGGGGTGGACCAGCAGGCGGCCAGGCCGTGCTGCAGGGCCAGATGGCTGATGCCTTCCCAGTTGGGGTCGGTGGCGATGTCGCGGCTGAGCACGGTCTGGCCGCAGTACGCGGCAGTGCCGCAGGCGCCGGTTTTTGGCCCCACCGGCACGCCGTCCACCAGCCGGGTGTAAGCCTCAGGCAGGCTGGGCGCAGCCAGATGGCGCAGTCGCCCGTCTTCTACCCGCAGCACTGAGCACAGCACCTGCGGGGCGATCTTCTCCACCTCCAGGCACATCATCTGCATGACCTCGGCGGTGGGTACTTCGCGCACCATCGCATCGAGCATCTTGTGCTGCAGGACTTCGTGCACCTTGGTGCGGGTGATGTCCATCAGCACGATGACCAGATTCACCAAGGTGCCGTAGTCATCGAAGATGGGGTTGGTGCTGACCGAGCACCATAGCGGCTGCCCGTTCTTGCGGTAGAGCCGCTCGTCGGCGCGGATCGGCTGGCCGGCCAGCAGGCGCGCGGTATAGGCGCTCAACTGTTCGGACGAATAGCTCTCCGGTGCCAGCAACGCCGGCACGTACTGACCCATCGCCTCGGCGTCGAGGAAGCCGAACAGGCGCCGGAAGCCCTTGTTCAGATGCACGATGCGGCCTTCGGCATCGGTGATCAGCACCGCACTCTGGGTTTCATCGAAGCCCAGCGACAGCAGGCGCTCGCGTGCCTGTGCCAGGCGACGCGCGGTGACGTCGCTGACCAGCACCATGCGGATGTTGCGTTCACCGTCGGCAATCTGTGACATGGAGACGCTGATCCAGCAGGTGCTCTGGTCCTTGCGGATCATCTGGATGTCGTGTGGATCGGCGACCAGCTCCTGCACGCGGTTGCTGTCGCCCGGGTACAGGCGGGTGTTGTAGCGCTCGCGCATGCTGGCTGGTGCCAGCGTGCCCAGGTTCTTGCCCTGCAGTTCAGTGCGGGACCAGCCGGAAATCTCCTCCATGGCATGGTTGACGTACAGAATGGTGTTGGCGTCGTCGAACAGAATCACGCCATTGCCGATCTGTTCCAGTGCCGCCGAGAACAAATGCAGCATGTCTTCTGTCGATGACAGCAGCTGCCGGTCCATCATGCCGTCCCCCTGAACGATAGTGTTGTTGTACACACTTCATGCCGGGAATGTTGCCGGCGTACCCTCAAAACCCGGGCCGACCGGTACTTCCTGCCGATAGTGTGGCACGGCGCACCCTTTGGCAGCGTCTTCGGGAATGCCAATCGGCATGGTCCCCGTGCTGGCGGAAGCCGGACCGCATCCGGTATCGTGCGCGGATGACTTCCCCCCGTCCCGCCCGCCAGGGCGGTGTGGCCCGCGTGTTCCGTTACTTGTACCGCGCCCCGCTGCTACTGGTTCACATTGTCCTGTTCCTGCCGCTGATCCTGCTGCTGATGACGCAGCCGTTGGGGCGTATTGGCCCCGCCAGCAACCCGCTGGAAGAGCGGGTGGTGCGCTGGTGGTCGGGCGGTTTGATGTGGATCTTCGGCTTCCGCCTGCAGCGCTATGGCCAGCCCTTGCCGGGTGCGGTGCTGTTTGTCGCCAACCACGTCGGTTGGGTCGACATCTGCGTGATCCACAGCCAGAAGATGGTTGGTTTTGTCGCCAAGCGCGAAATCGCCGGCTGGCCAGTGGTTGGTTGGGTCGCCAGCCGCGGCCACACCATCTTCCACCAGCGCGGCAACACCGAGTCGCTGGGCGGGGTGATGGAAGAAATGGTCAAGCGGCTGCAGGAGCAGCGTCCGGTAGCGGTATTTCCGGAGGGACGTACCCGCGGTGGCAAGGAGGTGGGGCCGTTCCACGCGCGCATCTTCCAGTCGGCGGTGGAAGCCGGCGTGCCGGTGCAGCCGATCGCGCTGCGTTACGGCGTGCGCGGTGACGCACAGACCACGGTGGCGTTCGGGCCGGGCGAGAGCTTCGCCGGTAACTTCCTGCGTCTACTGGGTGAGCCAGCACGACGTGGCGAGGTGCATTTCCTCGAGCCCATCGCCATCCAGGATCTGGAAGGTCGCCGGCGCATCGCCGAGACCTCGCGCGCGCGCATCGTGGCGGTGATGGAAGGACCGTAAGGTGCAGATCGCGGCCAACGCTGAGTTGGGCAGTCAACGCCCACCGGGTCGGTCATGCTGAGCGCCTGCAACTACCAGCCGCCGCGCTGGCTGCGCAATCCGCATCTGCAGTCGATGCTGGCATCCAGCCGGCTGCGCTTGCGACGTGGCCGCCAGTTGCTGGCCGCCAGCGGCGCGGTCACCCAGGAGCTTCTGCTCGACGGCGGCGATGGCGTGCGCCTGCAAGCCTGGCACAGCCGCCCGCAGGGCGCGCCGCCAAAGGCGCTGGCGCTGCTGTTGCACGGCTGGGAAGGCAGTGCCGAGTCCAGCTATATGCGCATGACCGCCGCGCGCCTGCTGGAGCAGGGCTTTGATGTGGTGCGGCTGAACTTCCGTGATCACGGCAATACCCATCATCTCAACCCGGGCATCTTCCATTCCTGCCGTATCGAAGAAGTGGTGCATGCCGCTGCCGATGTGGCGCAGCGCTTTGCCGGCCTGCCAATGGTGGCCGCAGGTTACTCGCTGGGCGGCAATTTCGTGCTGCGGCTGGCCTTGCACGCACCCGCTGCCGGGGTGCCGTTGCGGCATGTGGCCTCGGTGTGCCCGGTACTTGACCCTGCGCTCACCATGGACAGCATCGAGCGTGGTCCGGCGATGTACGACTGGTACTTCCGTCGCAAATGGACCGGCTCGCTGCGCCGCAAGCGCGCACTGTTCCCGGAGCTGGCCGACTGCGATGACAGCGTGTTGAAGCTGGATATCCGCGCGCTGACTGGCTGGCTGGTGGACCGGCATACCGATTTCGGCTCGCTGCAGGAATACTTCGATGGCTACTCCATTGCCGGTGACAAGCTGGCTGGGCTGCAGGTGCCGGCCGACATCCTGATGGCCGCCGATGACCCGGTGATTCCCTTCACCACGTTCGATCATTGGCGGCTGCCGGCCGATGCCCACTTGGAGATTGCGCGTTGGGGTGGCCACTGCGGTTTCATCGAGAACCTGCGTGGCGATGGCTTCTCCGAGCGCTGGGTGGCGCAGCATTTGGCCGCTGCCGTCAGCTGAACCCAGCAGCAGCGGCCGGGGCCGCTACAATGCGGGTTTGCGCTAACGCTGGACCGCCATGCAAGACAAGATCATTGAAGCCCTGCGCCGTAATGCCACCGATGAGGCCGTGACCCTGGCCCGTGCATGGGTTGGCGCAGAACCGCAACAAGCCCAGGCCCACCGCTGGCTGGCGCTGGCGCTGCAGCAGCAAGGCCAGCTGGAGCAGGCCCAGGCAAGTCTGGAGCAGGCGCTGGGCTTGGCCCCGGATGACGCCGCGCTGCATCTGCAGCACGCAGGCCTGTTGCTGGCACAGCGTCAGATCGACGCCGCCGGGCAGGCGCTGGACCGCAGCACCGCGTTGAACCCCAACGAATTCTCCGCCTACCTGATGCAGGCGCATCTGGCGTTGGGCCGCGATGACGTCGACGAGGCCGACCGTCTGGGTCGCATGGCTGCGCGTGTCGATCCGGACAGCCCCGAGTTGGGCGCGATTGAAGGCATGGTTGCGCTGCGTCGTGGTGATGCTGACCGCGCATTGGCGATTCTGTCGGCCGCTGCTGCCAAGCTGCCAGGTGATGTCCGCGTGCTGTACGCGTTGGGCTTCGCCTATCTGGGCAAGGACATGTTGGCCTTTGCCGAACAGGCGTTCCGCCGCGTGATCGAGTTGAACCCCGATAACCACGCGCTGCGTGGCCTGGTAGTGCAGCTGCTCCTGCGTCAGGGGCACCTGGACCGTGCAGCGGAAATGATGCGCGAGGTACTGGCTACACCACAGGGTGATACCCCGGGCATGCGCCGCCTGGCCGGCGAGTTGGAACTGGTCTCGGGTCAGCCACTGCAGGCACTGGAACACCTGCGCCCGCTGCTGCTGCAGGTGCCGGGTGACCGTCCCACGCTGCAGATGCTGTTGATGGCGTGGCAGCGTCTGGGCCGCGAGGAAGAAGCCCGCAGCGAACTGGAAGCCGCCGTGCAGGCGCACCCGCAGCTGCATGATCTGTGGATGGCGCGCCTGGCCGTGGCCCAGGTGGGCAGCGAAGAAGCCATTGATGTCGTCGACCGCTGGCTGACAGCGATGCCTGAGCACCTGCCAGCGCTGGAAGCGCGCATGAGCCTGCACGACATGAACGACCAGGCCGAAGAGGCCGAAGCCGTGGCCCATCACATCATCGCACTGGAGCCGGGCCGGATCAGTGGCGAGCAGCGCATTGTTGAAGCGTTGTTGCAGCGCGAGCCAAGCGCGGCTATTGCGCATGTGCAGGGGCTGGTGGATCGTGCACCGGAGCAGACGCGCATCGGTGTGCGTGGCTGGCTGGGCGCTACCCAGGACCGCGCTGGCGACCGCGCCGGTGCGCTGGCTACCTGGATGCGCGTACACGAAGAAATGGCGCCCAACCGTCTGCCGCTACCGCAGCAGGCGCGTGCACCGGCCGAATGGCCGGCGATGGGCGAAGTGGCTGACGACAACCCGGTACGGCCGATCTTCCTGTGGGGCGCCCCGGGTTCGGGCGTGGAGCGGGTGGCAACGGTGATGTCCGCCGGCAGCCGCGTGCTGCGCGATGACCGCTTCGGGCCAACGCCTCCCAATGATGGGTTCCAGAACTTCCTGACCCTGCAGCGCCTGGCCACCGATGCACTGACCCCGGAACAGTTGGTGCAGCAGTGGCGCGAAGCGCTGCCGGCACGCGATATCGAAGACGGCAACGTGATCGACTGGCTGCTGTGGTGGGATAACGCCCTGCTGTGGGCGCTGCGCCCGCAGTTGCCGGAAGGTCGCCTGATCATCGCCCTGCGTGACCCGCGCGACATGCTGCTGGAATGGCTGGCGTTGGGTGCGCCGGCGCCGCTGGCAGTGACCTCGGCCAGCGAGGCTGCACAGTGGCTTGCGCGGGCGTTGGCCCAGGTCGCGTTGCTGCATGAGCAGGATCTGTATACCCATATGCTTATTCATACCGACGACGCGGTGAATGATCCGGCGGCGATGGGTGCGCTGTTGGAACAGGTCTTTGGTGTGCGGTTCCCGCCGGTGCGCAATATTGGCCCGGGCACCATTCCGGCTGGCCATTGGCGCAATTACACACAGGTATTGGCGTCGGAGTTTGCAGTGCTGACCCCGGTCGCGGTGCGTCTGGGTTATCCCGAAGCCTGATCAAGGAACAATGATGAAACTGGACAGTCAGAGTTTTCAGAACGGGCAGCCGATTGCGGCCGAGTTTGCCGCAGGCGATGCCAATGGCTTCGCTGGCAACCGCAACCCGCAGTTGGCGTGGAGCGATGTGCCGGCAGGCACGCGCTCATTCGCGCTGATCTGCGTGGACCCGGACGTGCCGACCGTGGCTGAGCTGGTCGGTCGCGATGACGTCAGCATTCCGCTGGATCAGCCGCGTGCCGACTTTGTGCATTGGGTGATGGTGGATGTTCCTGCAGAGCTGCGCGAGATCGCCGCCGGCAGCTGCAGCGATGGCTTCACCGCGCACGGCAAGACCCAGCCGGCCGGCCCGGCCGGTGCACGCCAGGGCATCAATGATTACACCGGCTGGTTCGCCGGCAACGCGCAGATGAGCGGCACCTATTACGGTTACGACGGCCCGTATCCGCCATTCAACGACGAGCGCCTGCACCGCTATTTCTTCCGGCTGTTCGCGCTGGATGTGGAGCGCCTGCCGGTAGATGGTGCATTCACTGCTGCCGACGTGTACCTTGCCATGCAAGGCCATGTGTTGGCCGAAGCGTCGGTGCATGGCACATATACGTTGAACAAATCGCTGGCCTAGATCGGTAGTGCCGAGCCATGCTCGGCAGAGGCTTTCCCGGTAATGCCCCAGCCGAGCATGGCTCGGCTCTACAAAAACAGAAAGGGCGCCTTGCGGCGCCCTTTCTGTTTGCGTAAGCCCTGTGGGCTTACTTCGCCATTTCCGACATCACCACCATGTCCAGCACATAGGCCTGCGACGGTGCATCAGCCGGCGGGTTCTTGATCTGGTAGCGCTTCAGACGCAGCACGTTGCGCACGCCCGGCTCGTGGGTGTAGCCCTCGATGTTGCCGTAGAAGTTGGTGAACTCACCGCGCTTGCCCTGTTCCAGACCCTGCTCGTTGTACTTCACTTCACGCACCTGCAGGCAGGTGGCGTCCTTCATCAGCGGGTGCGGGCAGGGCTTGGTCTGCGGCTCCACTTCCATGAACACGATCTCACCCGGGCCGCCGTAGCGGGTTTCGGCGGTCGGCTCGGCGCGGAAGCTGAGCACGTCGCCCTTGGCGGTGACCAGGGTCATTGCCGAAGCGTCCAGTGCACGCACGGTCAGCTTGCCCTGCAGGCGCTCGCTGATCAGGCCGTCAACCGCCATCAGCGGGCCCTCGCAGGCCTTGTTGGTGGACATCAGGTTGCCGACGGTCAATGCACCGGCTTCCAGCGTGTAACCGCCGCCGATGTTGTTGCAGGCGTTGCTGACCGACAGGCGGTTGTCCTTGAAGTCCAGGGTCAGCGGCTTGTCAGCCTGCACGAACAGGCCGTCGATGCGCTTGCCGCTGGCGTCCACGGCGTTGTCCAGCAGCCAGTGGTTTGCGGCCAGCTGGGTGGTGTCGAGGTTCGCGGCAGGAGCGGCGGTGCTGGTGTCGGGGGTGGCTGCGGTTTCGCTCTTGGTGGTAGCCGGCGGATTGCTGCAGGCGGTCATGAGGGCGATGGGCAGTGCCAACAGAAGAATGCGCTTCATGGTGAACTCCTTGTGGTGCGTTGGAAAAGTCAGGACGTCAAACGGCCATGGCCGGATGACGGGGTTGCACTTGCTATTGCACGTTCAGTTACCAGCAGGCAAAAACAACAGCAGGCCGAAGCCCAATGCAATGCGGTATAGCGCGAAGCCGGTGAAGGGACGGCGTTTGATGTAGCTCAGCAGCCACTTCACCACGATGAAGCCGGTGACCGCCGCTGCCACGAAGGCTACGCCTACGTCGGTCCAGTTTTCGTTGCCCAGCTGGCCCTTCTTGAACATCTCAAGCAGGGCATAGCCGCTGGCCGCGAACATGGTGGGGACGCCGACCAGGAAAACGAATTCGGCGGCCGCGGAGCGACGGGTCAGGCCCAGCAGCAGGGCCATGAAAATGGCCGCGGCCGAACGCGAGGTGCCGGGGAACACGCCGGCCACCACCTGCGCCAGGCCAACTGCCACGGCAACTTTCCAGGTCACGGTGTCGCTGTCGGGCAGGCGCCCGGCAAAGCGTTCGGCAACCAGCATCCAGACGCCGCCGATGACCAGCGCCCAGGCTACCGGGGTGACGGTTTCAGGCAGTTCCCAGCCGGCCAGGCGTACCGGCAGGCCGACCACGGCGGTGACCAGGAAGGCCACGCCCAGCTTCATCACGTAGTCGCGGTTTTCGCGCTCGTTCAAGCCGGTGGCCAGCGACCACAGCCGCTGCCGGAACGCCAACACCACGGCCAGGATGGCGCCGGCCTGGATGACGATGTTGAAGAAGTCCGAGCGCGCGCCCAGCCAATGCTGGGCGATCAGCAGATGGCCGGTGCTGGAAATAGGGAGGAATTCAGTGAGGCCTTCGAGGATGCCCAGCAGGAGGGCGGAGAGCAGGTCGGACATTAGGGTTTGGATGGGAAAAGGCGGGCACAGCATAGAACATTAAGTGTTACGCACCTGAATGGTGCATCACACGAAATAAGCACCAAAATGGTGCTTATAACGGCTGACACTACTTGTGTGATGGCAATAAAAACAATGAGTTGCCGCGCTTTAGAAGTTGGCACGCCATTTGCTTTGACACATGCACATCATCCATCCGAGGTTGCACCCGATGTCGCTGGAAAACGTTGAGAAGCTGATCAAGGACAACCAGATCGAGTTCATCGACCTGCGTTTCGTCGACATGCGTGGCATCGAGCAGCACGTGACCTTCCCGGTTTCGATCATCGAGCCGACCCTGTTTGAAGAAGGCAAGATGTTCGATGGCAGCTCGATCGCCGGTTGGAAGGGCATCGCCGAGTCGGACATGGTGCTGCTGCCGGACGCCGACAGCGCCTATGTCGACCCGTTCTACGCCGACCCGACCCTGGTGCTGATCTGCGACGTGCTCGACCCGGCCACCATGCAGGGCTACGGCCGCTGCCCGCGCGGCATCGCCAAGCGCGCCGAGTCGTACCTGAAGTCCTCCGGCATTGCCGACCTGGCGTTCTTCGGCCCGGAACCGGAATTCTTCATCTTCGATTCGGTGCAGTTCGCCAACGACATGGGCAACACCTTCTACAAGATCAACTCTGAAGAAGGCGCCTGGAACACCGGCAAGAGCTACGACGGCACCAACACCGGCTACCGTCCGACCGTGAAGGGTGGTTACTTCCCGGTGCCGCCGACCGATTCGCTGCACGATATCCGCGCCGAGATGTGCAAGGTGCTGGAAAAGGTCGGCATCGAAGTCGAAGTGCACCACCACGAAGTGGCCAATGCCGGCCAGTGCGAGATCGGCGCCAAGTTCAACACCCTGGTGACCAAGGCTGACGAACTGCAGCGCATGAAGCACGTCATCAAGAACGTCGCGCACCGCAACGGCAAGACCGTCACCTTCATGCCCAAGCCGCTGGTCGGCGACAACGGCAGCGGCATGCACGTGCACCAGTCGCTGGCCAAGGGCGGCAACAACCTGTTCTCCGGCGACGGCTACGGCGGCCTGAGCCAGATGGCGCTGTGGTACATCGGCGGCATCTTCAAGCACGCCCGTGCGATCAATGCCTTCGCCAACTCCGGCACCAACAGCTACAAGCGCCTGGTCCCGGGCTTCGAAGCACCGGTGATGCTGGCCTATTCGGCCCGCAACCGTTCGGCTTCGTGCCGCATTCCGTGGGTGTCCAACCCGAAGGCACGCCGCATCGAAATGCGTTTCCCGGATCCGATCCAGTCCGGCTACCTGACCTTCACCGCGCTGATGATGGCCGGCCTGGACGGTATCAAGAACCAGATCGACCCGGGTGCACCGAGCGACAAGGATCTGTACGACCTGCCGCCGGAAGAAGAGAAGCTGATCCCGCAGGTCTGTTCCTCGCTGGACCAGGCACTGGAAGCGCTGGACAAGGACCGCGAGTTCCTCAAGGCCGGCGGCGTGATGAGCGACGACTTCATCGACGCTTACATCGCGTTGAAGATGAAGGAAGTCACCGCGTTCCGCGCTGCGACCCATCCGCTCGAATACCAGCTGTACTACGCAAGCTGAGTTCACCAGCTGATGTAACGGCGGCCATCGCATCGCGCTGGCCGCCGGCAACACCAGGTGTAGTTACTAGCTGTTTTTAGGCGGCGTTGGCGTGGACCCTCCCCCTCCCATCTGCGTCATCGCCGCCGCCTTTGTTGCTGGGGAGCACAAAGGTGATGCAACAGCCAGCAGCACACCTGCAGGGGCAAGAGAATCCGAGCGCGCGGCATGGGCCACTCCTCCCTCCCGCGTGGTTGTAGCGGCCGGTAGCAATGCCGGTGGCAACAGCCAGGCCCATGATGCGTTCGGCGCAACAGCCAGCGGCCGCACAACGGCCGGTGGAAGACATGATGCCGGCCCGCAGCCGCAGGCCGGTCTCCTCCACATCGGGACATGCGCATGAAATTAATCTCCGCGATCATCCGTCCATTCAAGCTCGACGAAGTGCGTGAAGCCTTGGGCGCCGCAGGCGTTTCCGGTATCACCGTCACCGAGGTCAAGGGCTTTGGGCGGCAGAAAGGCCACACCGAGCTGTACCGTGGCGCCGAATATGTCGTCGATTTCCTCCCCAAGATCCGCATTGAAACCGCGGTCACCGACGACAACGTCGATGCCGTGATCGAAGCCCTGCAGGGCGCTGCTGGCACCGGCAAGATTGGTGACGGCAAGATCTTCGTTACCGCGCTTGAACAAGTGGTGCGTATCCGCACCGGCGAAACAGGCGCCGACGCGCTTTAAGAACCCGCTACCGACCCGTCCTCCGGCGGCAGCGACCGCCAGATGACAACAGGTCGCTGGCAGGTTCCACCCCCACAACCGGAGTCGACAATGCGAACGGAATTTTTCACCGGGTTGAAAGCCCGGCTCGGAGGCCTGTGCCTGTCATTCATGCTCACCGCGATGTTGCTGGGCATGTTTTCGAGCAGTGCGTGGGCACAGGAAACACCGGCACAGCCCACTGCCGCGACTGAAGTGGCTGCACAGCCGGTGGAGGCCGCAGCGGCACCTGCTGCAGAAGCCGCTGCCGCACCCAGCTTCGACAAGGGTGACGTGGCCTGGATGCTCACCGCCACCTTGCTGGTCTTGATGATGGTCGTTCCCGGTCTTGCACTGTTCTATGGCGGCCTGGTGCGTGCAAAGAACGTGCTGTCGGTGCTCAGCCAGGTACTGGTGGTGTTCTCGTTGATCCTGATTCTGTGGGTGGCCTACGGCTATAGCGCGGTATTCAGTGCCGGCAACGAGTTCTTTGGTTCGTTCACCCAGTTCGCCTTCCTCAAGGGTTTCACGCCGGACTCGGTAGGCAATACGCCGATCGCCGGCCTGCCGGACTTCCTGTTCGTTGCCTTCCAGTCGACCTTCGCCGGCATCACCACCGCGCTTATCGTTGGTGCGTTCGCCGAGCGCATCAAGTTCCGTGCGGTGCTGTTGTTCTCGGCACTGTGGTTCACCCTGAGCTACATCCCGATGGCGCACATCGTCTGGGGCGGTGGCTTCCTCGGCAAACTGGGGGCGATCGATTTCGCTGGCGGCACGGTGGTGCATATCAACGCCGGTGTCGCTGGTCTGGTGGCGGCTTGGTTTGTCGGCAAGCGTTTGGGCTATGGCCAGACCGCATTGAAGCCGCACAACCTGCCGCTGACCTGGATCGGCGCAATGCTGCTGTGGGTGGGTTGGTTCGGCTTCAACGCCGGCTCCGCTGCGGCTGCTGATACCGTGGCCTCGCTGGCCTTCATCAACACCGTGTTGGCGACTGCTGCTGCGGTACTGGGTTGGACGTTGGTGGAAGCCATCACCAAGGGCCATCCGTCAGCGCTTGGTGCAGCCTCGGGTGCGGTGGCTGGTCTGGTTGGCGTAACGCCGGCCTGCGGCACCGTCGGTCCGATGGGCGCCATCGTCATTGGCTTCGTCACCGGCATCGTCTGCGTCTGGGGCGTGACGGGTCTGAAGCGCCTGTTGAAGGCGGACGACACCGCTGACGTATTCGGTGTGCATGGTGTGGGCGGCATTGTTGGCGCCATCCTCACTGGCGTGTTCAGTGCACAGTCGCTGGGCGGCACCAAGGTTGATCTGGATATCGCTCATCAAGTGTGGGTGCAGGTGGTCAGCGTTGGCTTCACCGTGTTGTGGTCGGCCGTGGTCACCGCTGTGATCCTGCTGGTGGTCCGTGCCCTGGTCGGCCTGCGCGTAAGCGAAGAAGCCGAGCGCACCGGTCTGGACGTCACCACCCACGGCGAATCGGCGTACGAGGTCTAACCGCTTAAGCCCCGATCCCGCAAAGAACCAAAGCCCCTCGCCCGTTTACGGGAGAGGGGTTGGGGAGAGGGCGCTCTCGGCGCGACAAATGACGCTCTAACATCCCTGCAATTGCATCAATAGCCCCTCTCCCGCCTGCGGGAGAGGGGTTGGGGTGAGGGCAGCTTTATGGCATTCCCGGGAAGGCACCTGCCGAGCATGGCTCGGCACTACAGGCCTTCCGCCAGCACCAGCGACTTTACCTTCTCAGCCTTCTCGAAGTGATCCAAACGATGGATCAAGATCCACCACGTAGCCGCTTCCATCAGCAGCTCCGGATCATCATTCCGATTCGAAAAAAACGCCTAGAACGACAGCCCAACCGTCGGCCCCTTCGTCGCGATCTTGGCATCGCAGACCGCAACGATTTTCTGTTTCAGTGAATCACGCATTGCCTCTCCAGCAGTTCGCCGAACAACAAGTCTGCATAGCGTAGACACAACGGCCAGCCATCCCCAGCGGAAAGAGTTTTGAACATGCAGTGCATGTTCCGCGCCGGCATCACGCCGGACTCCCCAACTCCCTGAGCAGGCCCTCCAATGCACGCATTCAATTCCGTCGCATCTGTTGGCAACGTTTCCGCCACATGCCAGACCGCACTTGCAAAGCCACGCTTGGCAACGTGCAATGGTCTGCATGAAGACCAAACTGCTGCTGCCGCTCGCCCTGTTGGCCACGCTGACTGCCTGTACGTCAACGCCGGAGCGCAATCCGCTCGCGCAATGGGTGCCGTCGCCGAACTACAACGACCGCCAGCCGGTGCTGATCGTGTTGCACCACACCGAGCAGGATTCGGTGCAAGAGAGTCTGGACACGCTGCGCAGCGCCAACAGTGGCGGCAAGGTCAGCTCGCACTACCTGGTCGGCAGCGATGGTGAGCTCTATCAGCTTGTGGCCGATGGCGAACGCGCCTGGCATGCCGGCGGTGGCCGCTGGGGCGGCTTCACCGATCTCAACTCGACCTCGATCGGCATCGAGATCGACAACAACGGCGACAGCCCCTTCACCCAGCCGCAGATCGCCAGCCTGCTGCGCCTGCTGGATGACCTCTGCAAGCGCTACAACATTCCGCGCAGCCAGATCATCGGCCACGCCGACCTGGCTCCTACCCGCAAGGCCGATCCCAGCCGTTACTTCCCGTGGCAGCAGCTGGCCGAAGCCGGTTTCGGCCTGTGGCCGGACCCAAAGCATGGCCCGGCACCGGCCGGCTTCGACAGCTGGATGGCGATGCAGGCCTTCGGCTACGCGCTGGATGACCGCGCTGCCGCTGCGCGCGCCTTCCACCGTCGTTTCCGCGGCAGCGACAGCCTGCCGGCCGAGCTGGACGCCGAAGACGCCCGCATCCTGCATTCCCTGCTCCAGCAGAAGCAGTGATGCGCTCGCTTTGCACTATATTGGTGCAATGACCGACGCTGATTTCTCGCCTTCGCCGGATTTGCTGGCCACGCCGTTGGTCTGGAGTGGTGTGGACGGGCGTATCCAAGGGGCCAACCCGGCGTTCTGCCGCTGGCTGGGGGTGAGCGTGCGGCGCCTGCTTGGCCAGCCGCTGGTGTCGCTGGAAGCGCAGGGCGAGGTCCTGGCGCAGCGCCTGGCCAATCCGGCCACCGACCTGACCCGCCTGCCGCGCCTGACTTTGGCGCTGCCGGGTGAAACCCCGCGCTTCGCTGATGGGTGGTTGAGCGCGGTGGAGCAGGGCGGTTGGCTGCTGGAAGCGCATCCGGTGGACGAGTTCCAGGGCGCCGACCCGGCGCAGGTACTGCCAGGCGCATTCAGTGCGGCCTTGAAGGGCCTGGCCCACGAGCTGCGCAATCCGCTGGCTGGCCTGAAAGGCGCCGCCCAGCTGCTGGCACGTCGTGCCACCGGCCGCGATGCCGACGAGCGCGAGCTGATCGAACTGATCGGCGCCGAGATCGAGCGCCTCAATACCTTGCTCGAACAGCTGCTGTCGCCGGCCCCGCAGCGCCCACATGCGCCGCTGAACATCCATGCCGCGCTGGAGCGGGTGCTGCGACTGGTCGAGAACGAAGCCGGCTGGTCGGTACGCCTGCTGCGTGACTACGACCCCAGCATTCCCGAGTTCCCAGGCGATGGAGACCGCCTCACCCAGGCGCTGTTGAATCTGGTTCGTAACGCCATTCAAGCTGGTGCTACCAGCGTCACCCTGCGCACCCGTGTCGAGCATGGCCTGCGCATCGCCGAACAGCCCTACGCGCTGGCCCTGCGACTGGAAGTGGCCGACGACGGCCGCGGCGTGCCGGAAGAACTGGCCGAGCATCTGTTCCTGCCGTTGGTCAGCGGCCGTGCCGAAGGCACCGGGCTGGGTCTTGCCTTGGCCCAGCAAGTAGCGCGCGAACACCGCGGCACCTTGAGTTACCGCTCGCGCCCAGGCCACACGGTGTTTACCGTGCTGTTGCCGTTGCCTGCCGCCGAGGAAGCGCCGGAGGTGGGCGATGCATAAGTCCACACAGGCCGCGACCGTGTGGGTGGTCGATGACGACCGCTCGGTGCGTTTCGTCTTGACCACCGCGCTGCGCGACGCCGGTTACACGGTGCAAGGCTTCGACAGTGCCGCCGCCGCCCTGACGGCGATGGAACAGCAGCCGGTGCCGGATCTGCTGTTCACCGATGTACGCATGCCTGGTGACGACGGACTGGTATTGCTGGACAAGCTCAAGACCGCGCATCCGCAGCTCCCGGTGATCGTGATGTCGGCCTATACCGACGTGGCGAGCACCGCTGGTGCTTTCCGTGGTGGCGCGCACGAGTTTCTGTCCAAGCCTTTCGATCTGGACGATGCGGTGGAGCTGGCGCGACGCGCGCTGCCCGAAGCGGAAGAACTGCCTGCGCCTATAGTCACGCCTGCACCGGCCAAGAACGAAGAGGGCCCGCCACAGCTGATCGGCGATACGCCCGCCATGCGGGCGCTGTTCCGCGCCATTGGCCGGCTCGCACAGGCGCCATTGTCGGTATTGATCAACGGCGAGACCGGCACCGGCAAGGAACTGGTGGCGACCGCATTGCACCGCGAGTCACCGCGCGCCAAAGGCCCGTTTGTCGCGCTCAACACTGCCGCGATCCCGGCCGAGCTGCTGGAAAGCGAATTGTTCGGTCACGAGGCCGGTGCCTTCACCGGCGCGACCAAGCGCCATATCGGCCGCTTCGAGCAGGCCGATGGCGGCACCTTGTTCCTCGATGAAATCGGCGACATGCCGCTGGCCCTGCAGACCCGGCTGCTGCGCGTGCTGGCCGAAGGCGAGTTCTTCCGGGTTGGCGGCCGCGAGCTGATCCGCGTCGATGTCCGCGTGGTCGCGGCCACCCATCAGGATCTGGAAACACTGGTCGAACAAGGCCGCTTCCGCGCCGATCTGTTGCATCGGTTGGACATGGTGCGCTTGCTGCTGCCGCCGTTGCGCGAACGCCTTGGCGATGTGCCGCAACTGGCCGAGAACTTCCTGCTCAACGCCGCGCGCCGGCTCGACATGCCGCCCAAGCGTCTGTCGGGTGCAGCGGTAAAGGCGCTGCGCGAGCACAACTGGCCGGGCAACGTCCGTGAGCTGGAAAACGTCTGCTGGCGCCTGGCCGCGCTGGCGGTCGCCGACACCGTATCGGCCGACGACGTGCAGGCCGCATTGAACCGTGGCGGCCGCGCCGCAGCCGGCACCACCGCGGTCACTCCGGAGCACTGGGACCGCGCATTGGCGGCCTGGGCCCGGCAGCGCCTGGCCGAAGGCGCCAGCGGCCTGCATGCCGAGGCACGCGAGCGCTTGGACAACGTGCTGCTGGAAGTGGCACTGGATTTCACCGACGGCCGCCGTACCGATGCCGCAACCCGGCTCGGACTCGGCCGTAACACCGTTACCCGCAAACTTGGGCCCGGACGCCGTCGCGGTAGTTGAGCGCGGCACCGGCCTGTTCGTTCTGTTGCAAGGAGATATCGATGCGCACCCTGCTTCCTCTTACCGCCCTGGCCGCAACCGCGTTGCTCAGTGCCTGCGGTACCAGCCCGGGCACCAAGTCCGTACCGCCACCTGCGCCGATGTCCACGGTCAGCACCGCCAAGATGGCCGAAGCCAATCTGGCGCCAGCCTCGGCCAGCCTGGTCAGTGGTCGCCTCGCGCTGGTGCCGGAAGCCGGCGACGTGCATATCACCGGCGTGATCGGCGGCTTGCCGCGTGGTCAGCAGGCTGCCTTCCATGTGCATGAGAAGGGCGATTGCAGCGCAGTGGATGCCAGCAGTGCCGGCGGCCACTTCAACCCCGCCATGCAGCAACACGGCCGCGCCGCTGCCGGCGCGCACCATGCCGGCGACATGGACAACCTGCAGGCCGATGCCAAAGGTGTGGCGCACGTGGACGTTCATCTTCGCGGCGTTACCCTCGGCGGTGGTGCTGCAAACGACGTCGCTGGGCGCGCACTGGTGGTACATGCCTCGGCCGACGATTACCGCAGCCAACCGGCCGGCAATGCCGGTGCGCGTGTCGCCTGCGCGGTAATCCGCGTGGTGCGCTGAACGTGCCCCTGAGCACGCAGATGCCGATTCGACCCAGACCAGCAAGGGAGTTACCCAGATGCGACTGATCCACACCAGCTTGTTCCTCGCCAGCGCCTTGGCCCTGACCGCCTGCAACAAGGGCGCAGAGCCCGATGCCGCGCCGGCCGATACCGTCGCTGCCGCAGCGGCCACCACGCCGGTTGCCGACCCGGCTGCACCGCCGGAAATGGCAAAACCAATCGCCACCGCACAACTGCAGCCGACCAAGGACAGCACCGTCGCCGGCACCATCAACTTCAGCCTGGTCGATGGCCAGTTGCGCGCCAGCGGCGATATCACAGGTTTGAAGCCGGACAGCGAGCACGGTTTCCATATCCACGAGAAGGGCGATTGCAGCGCGCCGGACGGCACCAGCGCCGGCGGCCACTTCAACCCGGGCAGCAGCGAACACGGCAGCATCAGCGCCGCCATGCATCACGGCGGCGACATGCCCAACATCAAGGCCGACGCGCAGGGCAACGCGCATATCGATGGCCCGGTGGCGAGCAACGTCAACGTTGGTGTTGGCGATGGCTTCGACATCGTCGGCCGCGGCCTGATCGTCCACGCCGACCCGGATGACTACAAGACCCAGCCGACCGGTAATGCGGGTGCGCGCTTGGCTTGTGCGGTGATCGCAAAGGCGCAGTGATGGACTCCCTCCCTTTCGCGCAGCGAAGGGGAGGGTTGGGGAGGGGTGCTTTGGCTTTGGCTGTGTCTTTGGCCTTTGCCATTGAACTCGCACCTGCTCCCAGCGTGAAGCTGTCGTCGTGATTCACCACTGACCTTCGAGGTCAGACGATCAGTTCAGGAGCGAAAGGCCAAGGCAACAGCACCCCTCCTCAACCCGCCCGGCCCGAAGGCACAGCCTTCGGTCGTTCATCAGGCCGCGCGCCAGTGGCGCGCAAGCAGGCCTTCTTCACCCCCTGCGCTTCGCGCAAGGGAGGGGGCAGAGCACAGCACTTCGGAAACAAAAAAGGCCGCGTACGCGGCCTTTTTTGCAATCACCAACGCGCAATCAATGCGCCAGCAAGGCCTTCGCATCCTGCCCGGCATTCACGTGCACATACAGCACATCGATGCCATGCGCTTCCAATACCGCCGCCATCTGCCGCTGACGCATCATGTACTGCTCGTACACGCGCTGCAGGCGATCACAGTCGTTCTTGTCCTGCGCGTAGTGCGCGCACCAACCGGCTGGATCAAACAAGGCCATCCGTACTTCGCCGCCCACGTAACGCAGCAGCGGCTCGGGTGCGGCATCCAGCCACTGCTCTTCGTTGGGCGCGAACATCGCCGTTTCCAGTATTGGCCACAAATCGGCCAGACCCTGGTTGTCGTACTGCATGGCCATCATCGCGGCCAGATCGTTGACCGTGAAATAGCGTGCGTGTTCGATCTGCGCGGCGAAGCTGTTCTGAGCCAGCAACGCGGTGTCCGGTTGTGCCATGCCATTGGCCAGCAGCACTTCTTCCAGCGCATCTCGCACGTCATGGCGCACGGCCGCTTCACCGCCGGCCAACACGAACGGCAGCAGCCGCAACGCGCCGCCGGTCAACGCAGGATCGGCCTGCAGTGGCAGCGGGATCTCGCCATTGGCATCGGCGCCGAATGCCAGCAGGCGCGCGCCGTGGTTGCGGCCGGGGGCGCGCATCTGCAGTTCTTCCAGGCGCCGATGAATGGGCAGGCCGGGGCGCAGCACTTCAGCCGGGTCGAAATGCGCGGCAGCGAATACCAGGTCCAGCTCGCTGACCTGCGGGACCAGCTTGGTCAGGTCGCGGCCAATCAATGCCACCAGCTCACCAGCCTGCTCGGAGCCCAAGGCTGCCTTGCCGGGCTGCTCGCCGCCAGCCAGTTCCAATGCCACTACGCCAAGGGCGTTCACGTCGGGGTTTGAATTGCTCATGATTCGCGGTTGGCCCATCACGGCCTCGAAGCTACACTCAACACCATTATGCCTGCTATCGCGTGCAGGCCACTTTGAACACTCTTTCCCATGTCAGGTACCCGCATGCCCAGCGCTCGTCCCGTCGCCATCCTCGGTGGTGTCCGCATTCCGTTCTGCCGTCAGAACACCGCTTATTCGGACGTTGGCAATCTCGGCATGTCGGTCCGTACGCTTGGGGCACTTGTTGAACGGTTTGGTCTGCACGGCCAGCAGTTGGGCGAAGTCGCGATGGGCGCGGTGATCAAGCATCCCAGCGACTGGAACCTGGGCCGCGAGGCCGCACTGTCGTCCGGCCTGTCGCCGCTGACCCCGGGCATCACCCTGCAACGTGCCTGTGGTACCTCGCTGGACAGCATCATCACCGTCGCCAACAAGATCGCCCTGGGGCAGATCGAATCCGGCATCGGCGGCGGTTCGGATACCACCTCCGACGTGCCGATCGTCTACGGCAAGAAGCTGCGCGCGCGTCTGCTGGCCGCCAACCGGGCCAAGAGCACCGGCGACAAGATCCGCACCCTGCTCAAGGGCTTCAAGTTCTCCGAGCTCAAGCCCGAGTTCCCCGGCGTGGCCGAGCCGCGCACCGGCAAGAGCATGGGCGACCACTGCGAGGACATGGCCAAGGAATGGAACATCTCGCGTGAAGCGCAGGACGAGTGGGCAGTGTCTTCGCACAAGAAGCTGGCTGCCGCGTACGAGCGCGGTTTCTTCAGTGACCTGATCGCACCGTTCCGCGGCGTCGAGCGCGACAACGTGCTGCGCCCGGATACCTCGCTGGAGAAGCTGGCCACCTTGAAGCCGGCCTTCGACAAGGTTTCTGGTCGCGGCACCCTGACCGCCGCCAATTCCACCCCGCTGACCGATGGCGCCGCTGCGGTGCTGTTGGCGAGCGAGGAATGGGCACGCGCGCACGGCCATGAGCCGCTGGCCTATCTGCGTGATTCGCAGGTTTCAGCAGTGGACTTTGTGCATGGCGAAGGCCTGCTGATGGCGCCGACCACCGCTGTGCCGGAAATGCTCAAGCGCAATGGTCTGACCCTGCAGGATTTCGATATCTACGAAATCCACGAAGCCTTCGCCGCGCAGGTGCTGTGCACGCTGAGCGCCTGGGAAAGCGAGGACTACTGCCGCAACCGTCTGGGCCTGGATGCCGCGCTGGGCCGTATCGATCCGGCCAAGATCAACCCGCTGGGTTCCTCGCTGGCCACCGGCCATCCGTTCGCCGCCACCGGCGCCCGCATCATCGGCACCGTGGCCAAGGAACTGGCTGCCCGCGGCGGCGGTCGTGCACTGGTGTCGATCTGCACCGCCGGCGGCATGGGCGTGGTCGCCATCGTCGAGCGTTGATGTAGTTCTGTAGTGCCGAGCCATGCTCGGCAGAGGCCTTACCGGTAATGCTCCTGCCGACCATGGGTCGGCACTACAACGCCCTGTCAGAATGCCCCTTGCCGACCATGGGTCGGCACTACAGGGCCCTTGCGGGGCCCGGCCCGGGCCCCCTATTGTCTGCTCACCAAAGGACGGGGGTAGAGCATGAAGCGCATCGCGATCGGTTTGGCTGTGCTGTTGGCAGGGTGGGCAGCACCGGCTGCTGCGATGACTTTCATGAAAGTCGAGCATGTCTGCCCGATTGGCGGTGAGCGCTTCAGTGCGCAGGAAATGGGTTCGGGCACGGCGTTCGGCCACTTCCTCGATGGCCGCTTGCATGGCGCCATCCAATCGCCCTGGCCGCTGGTGTCCTGTCCTGGCAATGGCTTCGTCATCTACAAGGACGACTACAGCGCTGACGAGATCAAGCGCCTGACGGCGGTGGTCGAAAGCGACGAGTACCAGCGCATGCGCGGCACGGAAACCAGCTACTGGTTGCTGGCGCGCTTGTTCGAGGCAGTCGATGCGCCGCTGAAAGACCGTGCCGGGGTGCTGCAGAGCGCGACCTGGCAGGCATCGCCGGAGCAATACCCGCGTTATGTGCAGGCGGCATCGGCGGCAGTTGCCCAGCAATGTCCGGATGCGCGCGCCGCTGCCGAACGCGATGAGTCCTGGCTGTACTGCCAGATGCTGTTGGGCGAATGGGAACGCAGGTTGTCGCGCTTCGATGCCGCGCGCGCTCGTTTCGAGCGCCTGCAGCCGCTGCCGGAGCGGCTGGT
Source organism: Stenotrophomonas sp. STEN020 (assembly GCF_056760195.1). Classification (NCBI taxonomy): domain Bacteria; kingdom Pseudomonadati; phylum Pseudomonadota; class Gammaproteobacteria; order Lysobacterales; family Lysobacteraceae; genus Stenotrophomonas; species Stenotrophomonas sp. STEN020. Next base: position 57,397 of record NZ_JBRREI010000019.1, on the reverse strand, counting down.
GCTTGCGCAGAATCGCGAACGCACGCGCCGCCAATACGTCGCCGAAATTGCACAGCAGCTGCAGCTGATCGCCGACAACAGCGCGATGAATACCATGGCGGTGGATGCGAATGCACCGCCGCCGGTCGAGGAGACGGCAGCGGGCCCGATTTCGCCGGAGGCGGCGGAAGCCGCAGCCCGCACTGCTGCCGATGCGGCAGCTGCCGCTGCAGCCGCAGCAGCAGATGCAGCCTATGCGGCGGGATTGGCTGAGGATGCAGCTGCCAGTGACGATGCGAGCGACGTCAAGCCAAAACAAGGGCGGCGCTGAGCGGCGTAGCTGGCGGTGTGTTCATTGGGCGGTGTTCTGAGCGCCGTTTCGCCGACGGATTGTGCAGCCGCATACGGCGCTGCCACGCCTGCGGCGTAGCTGCGGTTCGCTCGGGAGGCGGCCCGTTGGGATCTCACAGGGGAGGTGGCGAATGGATGAGTTCAACCCGTATGCCGCGCCGGAGGCCTTGCCGCCGCCGCTTGCCAACACCAGCCCGGACAACGGGACCTGCTGGCGCGATGGTGATCAGCTGCTGGCGCGGCCGCATAGCGATCTGCCGCGTTACTGCGTCAAGTGCGGGAAACCGGCGCTGGAGTACCGCCAGCGCAAGTTCTACTGGCATTCGCCGTGGATGTATCTGCTGATCCTGCTGCACTTCCTGGTCTATCTGATTGCCGCACTGGCAGTGCGCAAGACAGCGGTGCATCAGGTTGGTCTGTGTTCGGCGCACCGCAAGCGGCGGCTGAATTTCATCCTGATGGCGTGGGCATCGCTGGTGCCGCTGTTTGGCTGTTTTCTGTTCGACAGTGGCGCGGCGATCGGCCTGGGGATACTGACGTTTCTGGTGCTGGTGCTGTGGGGCCTGATCGGTATGCAGATACTCAAGCCCAAGAAGATCGATGTGTCCTTGGCTGTGTATCGCGGGGTATCGCCGGCGTTCTTGGCGCGCCTGCCACGTTATCCGTATCGCCGCGACTAGCTGACGGCCACAATCACGCCGGCCCGCACATGCGTGCCGGCGTGGATCGTTCAGTCTTCGCTGGGCGTCTGTGAGTGGTCCAGCAAGAACTGACTGATGGCCTGACGCAGCGGCAGGTCGTCAGTGACACACGCAAATGCATCCGCCTGCAGGGCGTGGTCACGGGCTGCTTCCGTTGCGTCTAGATTGGAGTAGCGTTCGGCCAGTGCAAGGCAGATGGAAGCACTGTATTCGTTGGCGCTGGCAGCAACGGCCAGTGGCAGGGCGCGTTGGTAGAGCGCGATGGCGGCATGGTCATCGGCGGTGAAGTCGGCCAGGGTTTCCCATAGGAAGGGGTGGTCGCGCCCATCGGCGGCGACCGCTTCACAATAGCTACTGAGCTCCTCGTACAGAGCCCAGCTGGAGCGACGATCGTCTGCCTGCCCGGCATTGACGATTTCTGCGGCCAGCTCCGCTACGCGTTCGTGGATATCTGGGGGTATTTTCATCATGTCGATTGGCAATGCGGGGGTTGAATTCTAGAGACTCAACCCGGCAAACGCGGGAAGCCATGGGCGTCTCGTTCCTCGGCCACCGCCTGGTCCTGTATCTGCTGGTGCAGGTTGCGGCGTTGGATCGGTTGTACGGGCTGGCCGCGGCGTTCGCGCACAGCATTGAGCAGGCATTGGTTTGCCAGCGCCTGCTCATCCTGTGCGGCAAACACCTCGCCCAAGGCTTCCCAGGCGTCCGCACCGGCATCCTGGGCGATGGCGCGGTGCAGGAACTCCTCGGCTTGCGCCCATTGGCCTTGACCAGCGGCCAGGCGCGCCAAACCCAGCAGCAGGGCTGGGCTGTTGGGATGCGACTGCAGCCAGCGTTGTGCGCTGGCGCGGCGAGAATCGAATTTCTCCACCGGCAGCTGCGTGTACAGGCTGACCAGCGCTTCGTCCCAGTGGCTGTCGAGGGTCTGCTCGATGCTGCGCAGGGCGACATCGGTCCAGTTCAATGCAACCGCGCGCTGTGCGTAGCGCGCCACCGCCTGCGGGCTGACCCGCAGCGACTTGGGCAGCACTTCCCAGCGTGCAGCAAGCGTATTGACGTCGCTGGCTTCGTCGAGCATCTGCAGGGCGAGCGTGGTTTCCAGTCCGGCAACGGCGCTTGGTGGCAGCACCTGCTGCTGGCGTAATGCACCCAATTGGCCGTACGCCTCCTCGGCGCGACCGGCGCGTTGCAATGCCTCGGTATGCAACCACAAGCCGCGTGGCGGCAGCGGTTGCAGGGCCGGCAGGTCCAGCGCGTTGATCGCCTCCAACGGCTTGTCCAGCTGCAACCAGCGCTCGGCGCTGTGCAGGGCGTGCAGGTGTGGATCGGCTTCGGCCAACTGTTGCAGGTGTTGGCCGGCGCTGCTGTTGTCCTCGCGTGCTTCAGCCGCGCGCATCGCGGCGACCAGGGCGATCGGGCGTACGGCTTTCTCGGTTGCGGCGCTCTGCAGCAGTTTTTCGGCGCGCTGCCATTGGCCGTTATCCAGTGCCTGCAGGCCATCGATCAGACGTGCGCGGCCCTGCTTGCGGCGATGCCGTGCCCAGGCCCGGAACGGGGTGCTGATCAGCGACCACAGCAGCCATACCAGCAAGGCGGCGATCAGCACCGCCAACGCGGCCTGCGGCAAGGTGGCGATGTAGTCGTGGTTGCCAGCACGGACGATCACTTCGCCCAGGGCGCGTACCGAGTCCTGGCCCAGCCACTGCGCACCAAAGATGCCGGCAGCGGCGACCAGCAACACCAGCAACAGGGAGCGGAAAGCCTTCATGGTGCGTCCTTGGCGGCGCGTGTACTGCGCAGTTGCTGCAGGGTGCTGCCAAGCTCGGGCAGGTTGGGGCGCAGTTCCACGCCGCGCATCTCGCGCAGTTCGTGGCGCCGCTGCTGGCGTTGTGGTGAATCCGGCCACAGCCGTTGCAGCCAGCCGTCGACACGGTCCAGTGCCTGCTGCCAGGCCTTGTCGTCGCCGCGCTCGAGGGCGGCGCGGGCCAGGCTCAGCTCGATCTGCAACGAATCGTTGGCGGCGATGCGCTCGGAGCGGGCAACCAGTACCTTGCCGTCGGCCGGGCGGATCTGCACCAGCGGCGACAGCATCTGCTGCCACCATGGCTGCTGGCTGTCGGCTGGCAGCTGCAGGTGTTCGGGCAGGCGTTCCAGTTCAGCGGACCACTGTTCAAGCTGTGCAGCGGTGCGGGCGCGCACGCCGGGGCCAAGCGCATCCAGCGCATTGCGCTCCTGGATCAAGGCCTGGCGCAGGTTGAGGTAGTCGGGGCTGTCGATGCCTTCCAGTGCGCTGGCGGCCAATGCATATAGGCGACGCGCACCGTCCAGATCACCGGCAAAGGTCAGCCGCTGCTGGGCCTGGTTGAGCAGCAGTTCGGCCTCCTCGCGGCGCACGGCCTGCGCGCCCTGGCGCGAACTGTCGGCCAGCTGGGCGAGGTTTTCTTCCAGCAGTGCGTTGCGCTGGCTCAGCCCCAGCACTTCATCGCGCAGCACGCGGTTGGTGGCGGCGGCGTCCTGGATGCTGCGGGCATTGGCGCGCTGGTCGCGGCGCAGGGCTTCCAGCCCCTGCTGCATGGCGGTCAGTTGCTGGGTTGCGCTGTCGCGGGCCAGGTCGGCCTGCTGCTGGCGGGTCTGCCAGCTGTGCCAGCCAAACCAGCCGGCAGCGCCAAGCGCGGCGATGGCGATCAGCGGCAGGAGCCAGCGCAGCGGGCGGCGCGGTTGAGCGGGTGCGACGTCTTCATTCATCGGGGGGCAACATCCTTGGCGGGCATGGCCACGACACAAGGGTGACCACGCTGTTGGTGCAGGCAAAGCATCGCCCGCGCGCTGCATGCCTGCAAGTCGCCTTTGTGGATGCGCTCAGCCTGCGGCCGGGAAAAGTGCGGCGTGGGCGGCGCTGGCCAGCTGTGCAGGCAGGGGCCCGGTGGCGATGCTGACGTTGCGGAAGCCAAGTTCGGTGGCAAGTTCGGCCAGCCGCGCGCTGGCGGCGACCGCTGCGGCCTGCTGCCAGCGCTGCAGCAGGTCCGGTGGCAGATACGGCAACACCGTCTGCAGTGCTTCGCCGCTGCTGATCGCCACAACATAAGGCGTGGACAGCGCCTGCAAGCGGGCAATGGTGGCCTTGCTGACCGGCAACGGCACCCGTTCGTAGACATCGATGCGTTGCAGCTTGGCGCCACGTTCGCGCACCTGTGCGGCAATCACCCCACGGCCACCTGGCGCGGTGACCAAGGCCACACGCAGGCCGTGCAGGTGCTGCATGGCGGGCAAGGCCAGCAGGCCCTCGCTGTCCATCCGCGTCGGCGCCTGCACGCTGGTTGCGCCACGGCGGCGCAAGGCGCGAGCGGTGCCTTCACCGACAGCTATCAGGCTGCCTGCACGAAGCTCGGCCAACGGCAACAGCCGCGCAGCGGCTTCGGCGGCAGCAGGGCTGGTGAACACCAGACGATCGTATTCGCTGGCTGCGTTCAGCTGCTCGCGGGTGGCCTCGTCGGTGCGCATCTGCAGCCGCCAGGGTGACAACGCCAGCGTACGTGCACCCAAACGCGCAGCTGCGCTGCGCAAGGTGTCGTGCTGCCCTTGCGGACGCATCGAGATGAGATGCCAGACCGTGTCGGCTGGCACATAGGCGGGGCGGTTCATTCCATGCATTATGCGGGCGCTTTCCGTTTTGCGTGCGCGTCCATGTCCGAACATTTTGATGACCCCGTGTTGCTGGAAAACCTTCAGCGCACTCTCTCCGCAATGCCGCCGGTTGCGGCGATGGGCATCCACATCGCCGGCTACGACAATGGCGTGCTGCGCATGCAGGCGCCGCTGGACGTCAACATCAACGACAAGGGCAATGCCTTCGGTGGCAGTCTGGCGTCGGTGATGACACTGTCGGGCTGGGCGCTGGTCAGCATGCGCCTGGGTTTGGCCGGCAAGCAGGCCGAGGTCTACGTGGCCGACAGCAACATCCGCTACCGCGCGCCTGTTTATGGTGACCTGCTGGCGACCGCGCGGCTGGCACCGGACCAGGATTGGGATGATTTTCTGACCACGTTCAGCAAGCGCGGCCGTGCGCGGGTGACGGTACGGTCGGCGATCGAAGGTGGCGCGGCCGAATTCGAAGGGCGCTTCGTTGCCTTCGGCAAAGGCTAAGATCGGCCATCACCGAGGGGGCCTGCATGTACCGAAACCTGTTCCAGTCCGTTGTCGTCGCCCTGTTGCTGGTGGCCGGTGCAGCCCAGGCAGAAGGGCCGAGCCGGTCCCAACGCAGCAAGTTGTTGCCGACCCAGGATGCCTATGTCGCGGCCGTGCGCTGGGGCGATTTCGACAAGGCGGAAGAGTTCATCGACCCGCTGTACCTGCAGCAGCATCCGATCACCGACCTGCAGCGTGAGCGCTACCGGCAGGTGCAGGTGTCCAGCTACCGCGAGCGTTCGGGCGGCACCGGTGCCGATGGCAGCATCGAGCGTCGCGTCGAAATGGGCGTGATCAACCGCAATACCCAAGCCGAGCGCAAGGTCATCGTCAACGAGCGCTGGCGCTGGGATCCGGAGGCCAAGCGCTGGTGGCAGGCAGCCGGTTTACCGGACTTCTGGCAGGGCCAATGAGGCATTGGTTGCATTTTCACCGGCTGTGCGACAATCCCTGCCCTCTTATCGACCCGTGACCTGAGTGAATTACGAAGAGTTGCTGGCCTTCGCCGGCCGAAATCCGATGCTGTCGCTGGCCCTGGTCGGCCTGACGGTGGCCATCATTGCCACCGAGATCGCCCGCCTGTTCCGTGGCTACAAGTCGCTCAAGCCGTCCGAATTGACCCATATGATCAATGCCGGCGGTGCGACCGTGATCGATCTGTCGGCTGCCGCCGACTTCGATAAGGGCCATATTGCCGGTAGCCGCAATGTGCAGCCGGCACAGTTGACCCCCGCGCACAAGCTGCTGGCCAACGCCAAGCAGAGCCCGGTGGTACTGCTGTGCCGTACCGGCAATGCCTCGGCAACAGCAGCAAAAACGCTGAAAAAAGCCGGTTATGAGCAGGTTTATGTGCTCGATGGCGGTTTGCCGGCATGGCAGGCAGCAGATCTGCTGTTGGTCAAAGGCCGCAACTGAGTCAGCAAATTTTCAGTCAGGGCTTGTGTAGGTGGGCAACCGCCCCCATCGCTGGTCTTGTACTAATCCCATTCAATGAACAATCTGTTCTGGAGTCTTGAGCAATGTCCGAAGAGAACACCAACGGCGTAGTCCCGGCCGACGAATCCGCCAACGGCCCGGCTTTCACCATCGAGAAGATCTACGTCAAGGACGTTTCGTTCGAGTCGCCGAACTCCCCGGTCATCTTCAACGAGAACGTGCAGCCGGATCTGCAGCTGAACCTGAACCAGAAGGTGCAGCGCCTGTCCGACACCGCTTTCGAAGTGGTGCTGGGCGTGACCCTGACCTGCAAGGCCGGTGACAAGACTGCCTATGTGGCCGAAGTTGAGCAGGCTGGCGTGTTCGGCCTGATCGGCCTGGAGCCGCAGGCAATCGACGTGCTGCTCGGCACCCAGTGCCCGAACATCCTGTTCCCGTACGTGCGTTCGATGGTGTCGGACCTGATCCAGGCTGGCGGCTTCCCGCCGTTCTACCTGCAGCCGATCAACTTTGAAGGCCTGTACGCCGAAACCCTGCGTCAGCGTCAGCAGCAGGGCGAGCCGTCGCTGGCCGACTCCGAGCCGGCTGGCAACGCCTGATCGGCGTCTGCGCTTCAGTATGAGTACGAACGACGCAGAAAAGATCGCCGTAGTCGGCGCGGGCTCCTGGGGCACCGCGCTGGCCACACTGTTGGCCCGGCACGGTCATACGACCGTGCTGTGGGGACGTGATGCAGCGGTAATCGAGGCGATTGATCAGCGTCATGAGAATCCCCGGTATCTGCCGGGGATTCCCTTGCCAGAATCCTTGCGCGCCAGCACCGACCTGGCTGCCACCGTTGCCGGGGCAGACTGGATCCTGGTGGTGGTGCCTTCGCATGCCTTTGCCGAAACCGTGCGCGCGCTGGCGCCGCTGCGGCCGGCCGGGGCAGGTGTGGCTTGGGCGACCAAGGGCTTCGAGCCCGGCTCAGGCCGTTTCCTGCATGAAGTAGCGCGTGAAGTGCTGGGCCCGGACGTGCCGTTGGCCGTCGTTACCGGCCCGTCCTTCGCCAAGGAAGTCACCCTGGGCCTGCCCACCGCGATCACCGTCCACGGCGATGACGACGCATTCTCCCAGCAGGTGGCCGACGCCATGCACGGTCCGGCATTCCGCGCCTATACCGGCGACGACATGGTCGGTGCCGAGTTGGGCGGGGCGATGAAGAATGTGCTGGCGGTAGCTACCGGCGTAGCCGATGGCATGCAGCTGGGCCTGAACGCCCGCGCTGGCCTGATCACCCGCGGCCTCAATGAAATGCTGCGGCTGGCGGCTGCCATCGGTGGCAAGCCAGAAACCCTGATGGGTCTGGCCGGCCTTGGCGATCTGGTGCTGACCAGTACCGGCGACCTGTCGCGCAACCGTCGCCTGGGTCTGGCGCTTGGCCGCGGCCAGAGCCTGCCCGATGCGGTGAAGGAAATCGGCCAAGTGGTGGAATCGGTGCAGACCGCCGATGAAGTCATGCGTCAGGCTGACCGGCACGGCATTGACCTGCCGATCTCCAAGGCAGTGCAGTCGGTACTGCACGGCGAACTCAGCCCATCCGAAGGCCTGCAGCAGCTGCTGGCCCGTGAGCAGAAGCCGGAATACCCGGACACGCTGTTCAAGTAAGGATGAGCGAAGTTTGACGAAGAAGCCCGGCAATGCCGGGCTTTTTTGCGCGTCCTGTAGTGCTGAGCCATGCTCGGCAGGGGCTCTACCGGTGAAGCTTCTGCCGAGCATGGCTCGGCACTACCGCTTTAGCCCCTCTCCCGCTTGCGGGAGAGGGTTGGGGTGAGGGCAGCTTTCGCTGGTAAAGCCCCTGCCGAGCATGGCTCGGCACTACCGGCGGGCGCCGCCCAAAAAAAAAGAAGCCCGGTCGGGGGAGGACCGGGCTTCCAGCGGCGCGTGGGAGAGAGGTCACGCGCCATACAACACCGCTATCTGTTACTTGTTGCTTTGTCGCTTACCAGCTGAAACGCGGGCCGACGAACCATTCCTTGTCGCCAGCCTTGGCCAGCTTCACTTCGCCGGTCAGGCCCCAGTTCGGGTTGAACTTGGCGGTGGCGCCAACGCGGCCGTAGAACTCGCCGTCCGGATCGTAGCCACGCTTCTTGCTGTAGTTCTCGTAACCGGCCAGGGCGTAGCCCTCGATGTTCTGGGTGAAGGCAGTGCGCACGCCGACTTCAGCGCTGTAGCCGCTGAACTTCGGGCCGTACTCGAGATCCAGCTTCTGGTAGGCCGCACGGGCCAGCAGGTCGGTGTTCGGGGCCACGGTGTAGTTGTAGCCAACACCCAGGCGCCACTGGTCCACGTCAACCTTGCTCTTGTCGGTTTCCTGCGCGTTGTACTCACCGAACACATGGAAGTTCGGATGTACCGCGACCGAGCCCTTCACCGCAAAACCGTCGGCGTCGCCGCCCTTGGTATCGGTGTTCACATAGCCGCCTTCCACATAGTTGTAGGACAGGCCATCGGCAGCCGAAGCGGCGAACGGCAGGGCGGCCAGCAGGCCCAAAGCGATCAAAGAAGTCTTCATTTCGGCATTACCTCGTTATTGGTCTTGATCGTTACGGCCTGAATCTGTGGCCGTTCGATAGTTGTGAATTATCCGTTAGCCGACGGAATCCACCCTGAATATAAAACTGACCAGTACATAAATTAAGGTGAAGAACGGGGAACTTTGCGAGTGGCCAGTGAAGTGCTGAAAACGGCCGAAATCTGTCGCCGGCCGCGTCGGCGTCCGTAGCTGCGCTGCGGAAGGGTGGCTGATCGAGTCTGACGAGCGTAGCCCTCGCCTTTGGCGCATCGGCTGCCAACCGTCGTCGGGGTGGGGGATGAGCAGCAGGATGCTGGCGTTGTCCGTCCTGGTTTGTCAGGAGCGAGGCGATCAGTGGAAGCAAGTGAGGCGCGTGGACACGCAGGACCGCGTTTGGCCGCTGTTGTGATTTCTGGAGTGAAACCAAATGAAGCGAATTTCCAACGTTTGGCGACAACTAGTTTCGCTGACGAATCTGTGCGTTTTCAACGCAAAACATGGGTGTGGTTTCAAGCTGATTCCCATGTTGCTCCCCAAGGCAGCTGCCGATAATCCCCCATGTGTGCTGCATTGATTGCTTGCGCCGCCAATGCGCTTCACGCCAGCAGGGAGACTTGTTGCCGTCTTTGAAAAATGAAGGGACGCCCGCCATGTAGCGGTGCGCCAGGCTTGGACGGGTGCTACGGCACGCGGCCTTGATCGGGACCTGAAAGCGTTTGGCGCGCTGCACGGTCGTTTGATGGCCATGTAGCAGACACCATCAAGATGGCGATTCAATGCGCCAGGGTAGAGCGCTCCAAACCCTTGATTGGAGCGCTACGACGAGTGGCTAGGGCAGACGTCTATACGTTGCTTTGATCAACCACGCGGCATCAGACACGCGTTTGTCGGCAACGAACTCCAGCAATAGCGCCGGAGGGCGCGCCGCCGTGCGCGTGCAGATAGCGCCATGACCCACAGGCTCAGTTCTGGGGTCAGGTGCACAGCTGCTGCAACCCAGTTGCACGGCCTATTCAAGTCAATGGAGACAACAAGTGAACGCAGTGAGTTACGGCCAGATCCCGCAGACGGCGAAGTTCAAACATCTCGATGTGTATGCCGGAGGCAGCGTCCCTGTGATCGAGGCGATCATCGACGATCAGGGCAGCAGGACGGGTGATATCGGCAACGGTGGCTATACCGATGATGGTCGCCCGGAGATCACCGGCAAAGGCAATCCCGGTGATCTCATCCATATCTATGATGGTTCCGAACTGCTGGGACGTGTTCGGGTGGCAGCGAATGGTGTGTGGACGTTCACACCGACATTTCCGTTGTCTGATGGCAGGCACAGCATCACCATCCTGCACGAATCCGACGACGGCGATGTCAGCGATCTGTCCGAACCGTACGTCATCTTCGTTGACAAGGTCGCGCCAGACGCGCCGTCAATAAGCGAGGTGCTGGATGATGTTGGGCCGCAAACCGGCGCGATCAGCAATGGCGGTGGCACGGATGACAATACGCCCACGCTGTCGGGCAAGGGCGAGGCAGGTGCTACCGTCACCATCATCGACAATGGTCGGGTGATTGGTGAGACGCTGGTCGCCGACGACGGCAGCTGGGTGTTTACTCCGGATGCCGAGCTTGCTGATGGTCAGCACGAGTTTGAAGTGGTGATGACCGACCAGGCCGGCAATGCCTCCGACCATTCGGAGAAGCACATCATCGTGGTCAAGGCAGCGGTGCCCACGCAGATTGCCACCGTCACCGCGATGGGCAAGGACTGGGGCGTGAGCAGCAGCGATTGGCTTACCAATGATGGCGGCGCCGGGCGCCTGATGCAGGGTTCGCTCAGCGCGCAACTGGCTGCAGATGAACGCCTGTTGGTGTCCACCGACGGTGGCGTGAGCTGGAGCGTGGCGTCGGTGGATGGTCTCAGCTGGGCCGCGCAGGACAACAACAGCCACAGCGGCAACTGGTCTATCCAGACCATGGTGGTGAATGATGCCGGCCGCAGTGGCGAAGTGGAATCGCGAGCTGTATTCCTCGATACCTTGGCCCCGGATGCACCAACCAAGCTCAGCGTCGACGGTTCCTACCTGACGGTGGCATTCAAGACAGCGGCCGTGTCTGCTGGTGACATCGTCAGTGTTGTGTTGAATGGACAGCGCTTTGATCAGGCGCTGACCGTCAAGGATGTGGCGGCGGGAAGCGTGCGGGTTTACCCAGGATTCGCTGTCGCCAGCGGCGACGTCATGGCCGCGATCATCGACAAGGCAGGCAACAGCTCGAAGTACCGCGACATGGGCGACAACAAGCTTATCGATTTCAACAACGCCGGCTACGTAAACCTCAGTAGCGGCAAAAGCACGACCTACAACGGGCTGCGGATCACTTCCGAGGTCGATCATGATGTCTGGCAGATACCTGACGCGATCACCGGGCTGACCAGCTACGATCCCGCGGTCTATACCGGCATGAAGATCGGCGTCACCGGGCGCACCCGCATCGATTTCACCGAAGGCCCGGTTTCCGAGCTCAAGTTCCTGGTGACCAACCTGCAGACTGGCTACTTCGATCCCTCCGTGGTCAAATTCTACACGGCCAGTGGTGCGTTGGTTGGGCAGTTGTCGCTGTCAGCGTATTGGCCGAACTCCTTGAATGCTTCGTTCAAGGCGCCGGCCGGGCAGGACTTCTCGTACATGGTGGTGAGCACCGGCTACAAGGTGCCGGGTTACACGGGTATTGGTTCGTGGGACTGGATTGGGCTGGATGACTTCCAGATACGTGGCGGCAGCAGCGAGCTCAACGTGCTCACCAACCAGACGATCGATGGCAAGGCTGGCACCTACTATGGCGGTGACGAGGACAACGTGTTCTCGCTGGCCAATGTCGCCAACCTGACGGCTACCGGCAGCGGCGGTGTTTCCGGTGGCGCAGGCGTGGATACGCTCAAGCTCACTGGCGCCAATCAGACGTTGGATCTGGCGGCGTTGAAAGACAGGGTCGATTCCATCGAAATCATCGATATCACCGGTAACGGCAACAACAGCTTGAGCCTGTCACTGCAGGATGTATTGGCCAATGGCCAGGTTGACCTGTTCCATCAAGGCGCAAAGCAGACGGTGCAGATGATGGTGAAGGGCAATGCTGGTGACGTGGTCAAGCTGGATGATCTGCTCGGTGTTGGCGGCCCGGATCTGGGCGACTGGGCATCGATGGGTAAACAGTCCATCGGCGGCGTCTCGTATGTTGTCTATCAGCACTCTGGTCTGGATGCCGAGTTGCTGGTGCAGGATACGGTACGGGTGGACCTGATCTAAGGCCTGCCGGAGGCAGCGACTGGCCGCTGCAGGCGCAACAGCAAAGCGGCGCCGAGAGGCGCCGCTTTCTTTGTTCTTGCCTGGTAGTGATGATTGCGGCCATATGTGCACCAGCGCGCAAAGACGGACACTGCCATCCTGATCGCTCACGTTGATGATGGGTTTGTCTGAGCGCCCTCATTCAACGATGGGCAGGTTGATGAAGCTTGGATGCTCGCTGCTGTTCCAGATACGCTGCGTGGCCTTGCGGTAGTCACCGGGCTGGGCGAAGAAGATGTTGTCCACGTACTTTTGCGGGTTGCGGTCGTAGAGCGGGAACAGGCTGGACTGCACCTGCACCATCAAGCGGTGCCCGGGTTGCAGAGTCTGGTTCACGTTGGGCAGATCGAAGCTGTAGGTCTGCGGTGCATCCGGCGTGATTGCTTTCGGCTGGCTGAAACTCTCGCGATAGCGGCCGCGGAAGATGGTGACCGCCAACGGCAGCTGGTAGCCGGCCATCTTCGGGTTGTCGGGATATTGATCGGGATAGACGTCGATCAACTTCACTACCCAGTCGCTGTCGCTGCCGGTGGTGGATGCGCTGAGCTGTATCTGCGGAATGCCGGCCAGCTTCATTGGCTTGTCCAGCACCGGGCCGGTATAGGTCAGCACATCGGTGCGGCCATCGACAAAACGCTGATCGCGCACCAGCCATGTCGTCCAGACATCACGGTCGCCCATGTTGACCGGGCGTGGCACGAATGGAACAGGCTTGGCCGGGTCGGAAATGTATTCGGCGTACTGCGCACCGGTACTGGCGCTGTTGAAGGCCAGCTGCGCGTCGGTGTTGAGATAGAGTCTGCGCGAGTTGGCGGTGCAGCCTTGCGGGCAGCTCTGCGGCCAGTTGCTGTAGCTGTCCCAGCGATTGCTGCCGGCGTTGTAGACCCACACCGGCGGCGTGTTGGCGACCGCTGCGCCGTCCTTGAGGTATTGATCGAAGAATGGCTTGAGTACGTCACGTCGCCACTGCAGGGCGGTGTCGCCGTTGAAGTCCAGCGCACCCAGTGAGCTGCCGTTGTAATTGGCGCCACTGTGCCGCCACGGCCCGATCACCAGGAAGTTGCGCTTGTTGTCGTGGTCTTTGGGCTCGAGTGCGGCCCAGGCGGTATGTGCGCCGTAGATGTCCTCCTGATCCCACAGGCCTTGTTCCCACATTGTTGGAACGCTGATCTCCGGCAGCTTGGCCAATAGCTTGTCCAGCGCCTGCTGCTGCCAGAATGCGTCGTATGCCGGGTGCTCGCTGACCTTGTGCCAGGCAGGTATCTGTTCCAGCCCCAGGGTCTTGGCAAAGGCACCAACCGAACCCGCCTGCAGGAAGCTGCTGTAGTCGTCGCCGGTCGGCATGGCGATTTTTGCGCCGGCACCGCGTGCAGTCATCTGGCCGCTGAAATAACCGAGGTTTACCTGTCGATACGCGCCATGCTGGAACCAGTCGTCGCCCATCCAGCCGTCGATCATCGGGCTCTCCGGCGCAGCCACTTTCAGTGCCGGGTGCGGATCAAGCAAGGCCATCACCACGGTGAAGCCTTCGTAGGAAGAGCCGAGCATGCCGACCTTGCCATTGGACTCGGGCAGGTGTTTCACCAGCCAGTCGATGCTGTCCCAGGCATCAGTGCTGTGATCGATCTTGCTAGGGTTGAGCGGGCCACGTGGCGGCCGCGTCATCACGTAATCACCTTCCGAGCCGTACTTGCCGCGCACATCCTGGAACACGCGGATGTATCCGTCCTCGGCGAACACCGTGTCGCCTTGGGCGAGGGCATCGACCAGATGCGTCGCACCCGGTGTGCGATCAACCCGGCCAGCCGCGTTGTAAGGCGTGCGGGTAAACAGGATCGGCGCGTTGTGCGCGCCCTTGGGAATCATGATGACGGTGTAGAGCTTGACCCCATCGCGCATCGGGATCATCACCTCGCGCTTGTCGAAGTCGCGGGCTGGCTGCGGGGCGATGAACTTCTTGCCGGTGATGTCCGGTGTCATCGGCGCGACCTGCGCCGCGGCTGGCGTTGCCACGGCCAGGCAGGTGATGGCAGCGATGGCTGTTGCCAGCGTCAGGGTCCGCATTGCGCCTACCTCAAGTGCTTGGGTAAAGGCTGACGCTATGCCTGTGTAGTGCTGGTTACACATGGCAAAGGTCATGGGGCAATGCGAAAGGCACCCCTCCCCAACCCTCCCCTGCACCTTCGGTGCAAGGGAGGGGGCTGTTTGCTGCGCCCTGTCAGATCAACGCAGGCCCCGCTTCCACCCCCTCCCTTGCGCGTAGCGCAGGGGAGGGCTGGGGAGGGGTGCTTTTGAGCGTCTGCTTTTGATCTTGCCGGCAGACAGAAGCAACCCAACCACCATCACCCCGCAAGCAACTCCACATGTTCCCCAGCGGGCCCGCGCAGACTGCGCCGTTCACCAATCACCGCCACTTCCCAGCCAGCATCGCGCAGCACAGCAGCACCCACCGCCGGCAAACGCAGCCCCAGGCTGTACTGACCTGCATGCCGCAGCTTGGGTGAAGCAGGCAGGTCCACCTGGTCAATCTCCACCATGCACTGCCCTGGCATCGGCACCACCGCCACCGGGTAGCGTCCGTCCAACGCCTGCCCATAAGCACGATTGAGCACGGTGATCTTGGTATCGAAGGCCCAGCCCTTTGCGTCCAGCAACGCAGACCACGCACGTTGCGAGGCATCACGATCCGGCGTGGTCATCACCCCGATGAAGGTGTTCGCAACTGTAGCGTCGGTCATCGGCAGGTCGAACGGCGGCACCGGCCCCTTGATCTGGGTGAGGTAGAGCAATTCACCGCAGGGGCCCAGCACCTGTGCGGCGCGGATGGCATCGCTCAGTTCCAGATTCGCAGCCGGTCCCAATACTTTGAAGGGAGCCCGCAGGCCGGCGGCCAATGCATCGATATCGCCCACCAGCACTTCCAGCGACAACCAGCCATGGCGGAACATGGGTTCGGCAACGACTGCATGCGGGTCTTCAATCACCCGCAGCACCGGCTCGCCAGCGCTGTTGGCCAGCCATGCCAGCGGTGCGCCGATCAGATCCGACAGGTCGAGTGCGGCAGCATCCTCAGCACCAAGCGTGCCGCGTTGCTGTACCTGCAAGGCCAACTGCGTGACATAGGCATCGCAGACCTGCTGCAGGTCCGGCGCAATCAAGGTCGCATGGATGATGCCCTGTTTTAAATGCGGCGCGTTCATGTGCGCAGCTCCGTGGCCAGCTTGCGCTCCAGCCATGGCATCAGGCCGCCGCCGGCAACGATTGCCATCAACTCGGTGGGGATCTTCTCGCAGTCGAATGCGCGACCTGTGCTGTGATTGATGATGCGCCCCTCCACCGGCCGTACTTCCAGTTCGTCGCCGCGCGTTGCTTCAAGCGTCGCACAAACCAGCGCGGGAACGCCGAGATTCAGTGCGTTGCGATAGAAGATGCGTGCGAATGACTTGGCGATGATGGCGCCTACGCCGAGTTCAGCCAGTGCCTGCACCGCTTGTTCGCGCGAGGAACCAATGCCGAAGGATTCACCACCGACCACGATGTCGCCGCGCCGTACTTCGCTGGCGAAGGCCGGGTCCACCGCTTCCAGGCAGTGGCTGGCGAGAACGCTCATTGGGTCGCGCATATAGGGACCCGGTGCCAGCACATCGGTATCAATGCGGTCGCCGAACACGAAGGCTTTGCCACGGACGTTCAAACGTTTTCTCCCAGCAACTCACGTGGATCGCAGATTTCACCCTTCACCGCGGCAGCGGCAACGCTGTACGGCGAGCCAAGATAGACCTGCGCCTCGGCCGAGCCCATGCGGCCCTTGAAGTTGCGCGCGGTGGTGGACATGCACACTTCGCCGCTGCTGAGCATGCCCGCGCCCATGCCGGCACAGGCGCCGCAGCCGGACGGCAGCAGGATGGCGCCGGCTTCGGTCAGTGTCGCCAGCGTGCCTTCGGCTGCTGCCTGCGCTGTCATCGCCACCGAGGCCGGGGCGATCAGCAGGCGCGTGCCTTTGGCGATCTTGCGGCCTTTCAGGACTTCGGCGGCCATGCGCAGGTCAGTGAGCTTGGCGCCGGTGCAGGCGCCAATGTATGCCTGATCAATATGCACTTTGCCGTGCTCGGCAACCGGACGGCTGTTTGCGGGGCTGTGCGGTGCGGCAACATGCGGTGCGATCTGCGCGGCGTCATAGCGATAGTGGTGCAGGTAGTTGGCATTGGCATCGCTGCGCCATTGCGCAAGATCACCAAGGAAGGGTTTGCCTGCCTGTTCCAGCGCGGCCAAGGTGGTCGCGTCGGCTTCGACGATGCCCGTCTCAGCGCCGAGCTCGGCGGCCATATTGCACAGGGTCAGGCGCTCATGCATCGGCATCGCCTGTACCGCGCTGCCACCGTACTCGAACACCTGACCTTCGTTGCCCATGCCGTGTTGACCGCACAGCATCAGCATCACATCCTTGGCACTGACGCCGGCGCCGAGCACGCCATCGAGCTGTACGCGGGTGGTTTGCGGCACCCGCAACCACACTTCACCGGTGACCAGTGCGCCTGTGATGTCGGTGGCACCCATGCCGACCATGAAGGCACCAAACGCACCGCCGCTGGGCGAGTGCGAATCACCGCCGACGCAGAACATGCCGGGCTGCACATGGCCGTGTTCCTGCAGCACCACATGGCAGATGCCGAGCATGTCGTAGTGGATGACGCCCCGTGCCTGCGCCCACTTGCGGGTCAGGGCGAGGATGTCAGCGCTTTCCATGTCCACGGCCGGCACGAAATGGTCTGAGACCACCACTACTTTGTTCGGGTCCCAGACTTTGGCACCGAGCTTTTCCAGCCGTGAGGCGACCCGGCGGGGTCCGCCGGAGTCATGCATCATCAGCAGGTCGAGCCTGGCGGTGAGGATTTCACCCGCCTGCACGGCCGCACGCCCGCAGGCACGGGCAAGGATTTTTTCAGCAAGCGTTGCACTCACAGTTGCACTCAAACAAATGTCTCCGGCTTGTTGGCTTCGTAGTCCAGGCGCATCTGGTAGCGCAGCTGGTCAGGGCGGTATTGGATATCGAGCAGGTCCAGCAGCTGCTGGTCGGGGCCGTAGGAGCGGCGGGTCAGGTTCATCACCGCCTGGCCGGGCGACATCTGCAGGTGCATGGCGGTCATCGCACCGGCACGCAGCGCACTGACGGTCTGCTGGACCTGCAGGAAGCGGATGCCGCAACGGCGGAACAAGGCGATGCGCGAGCCGTAGGCCAGTTGTTCGGCGTTGAACTCCGGATGTGTGGTGCGGGTCCAGCTGGCGTAGTAGCCAAAGGCCTGCCCGTGCCGCGAGCGCACCCGCACGCAATGCACCAGGGCTTCCTGCGGGCCGCTGCCGAACTGCTCGCGGATCGGTTCGGGTGGCACCACGCGTTCCCAGCCCAGCAGGCGCACCTGGGTATTGCTGGCCAGGGTATCGAGGCTGTGGATCAACTCGCCCAGTGGGGTCTTCAACGGCATCGGGATGCTGGAGCTGCGGCTGCTGCTGCCACCGACCACACGGGTGCCGCGGCCGCGCTGGCGTACCAGCAGGCCATCGTTGGCCAGCAGCTGCAGCGCCTGGCGCACGGTGACACGCGAGATGCGCAGGCGCCGGGCCAGCTCTTCTTCGCGCGGTAGCTGTTCACCGTCGCCGATCTCGCCACGCTCGATCAGCCCGCGCAGGAAACCCTGCAGCTGGTGGTACAGCGGCGCATGCAGGTCACGGCGGAGGATGCCCTCCAGGGATTGGGTGGTGAACGGGTCCACGGTGAGTTGCCGGCTGGTCCGAAATAATCTTAATGATATATCTATATATCTAAAAGGGTCGTAGGTATAGACCTTGTTGTGTTTCGGGCAGGGGTTCGCTTGGGTTGGGAGGCGCTCTCACTGGCTGATGCGTCGCCGGGAAGGCCCCTGCCGTGCATGGCTCGGCATTAACGCTTTAGCCCCTCTCCCGCTTGCGGGAGAGGGGTTGGGGTGAGGGCGCTCTGGCCTTGGCGGGTGAAGCCTCTGCCGAGCATGGCTCGGCACCACCTTGAGCCCTCACCAGAACCGGTAGCTGAACTCCACGCCGTAGGTGCGTGGCACGTTCGGGTAGATCACGCCTACACCCAGCCCGGCAATATCAAAGCCGCCGGTGGAGGCGAATTCATTGCTCAGGTTCTTGCCCCATAGCGCCATCGACCACTGCGCATCACGCGGTTCGTAGGCGATGCGCGCGTTGTACTCATGCCCGGCCTTGCGCATGATCAGACGCGAGGCATCCTGGTTCTGGAAGTAGTCGTCGGTGTAGCGCGCCTGTGCGCTGAACACCAGGTCGGCATTGCCAAGCGGCTGCACGTAGCTGCTGCCGAAGGTCCATTGCAGCTTGGGTGCGTTCTTCATCGGGTGGCCGCGGAAGTAGGCGGCGTTGATGGCCTTGTACTTCTGGTATTCCGAATCGATGGTGCCGAGCGTGGCGTTGAGTTTCAGTCCGCGGGTCAGCTGCGCCTCGGCTTCCAGTTCGATACCCTGGATCAAGGCGCCGGTGGCGTTGGTCACCACGAAGATGCCTTCCGGGTTCACTGCGGCCAATTGGATGCCGTCGTAATCCAGCCGGTAGTAGTTGCCGTTCAAACGCAGGCGGTTGTCCCACAGCGTCGACTTGATGCCGATTTCATAGGCGCGCAGGGTTTCAGCATCCACCTGCACCAGGGTTGCCGGGGTGCTGCCGCGGCCATTGAAACCGCCACTCTTGAAGCCGGTGGTGACGCTGGCGTAGCCCATCACGTTGTCGCTGAAGTTGTAGGACAGCAGCGCCTTCCAGTCCGGACGGTTCCAGCTGTTGCGCATGTTCTTGCTGAAGTTGGGAGCGCCATTGGCCTTGACCGCGCGCACCGAGAAATCCTTGCTCTCATAGCTGTAGCGGCCGCCCAGGGTGAGGGTCAGCTTGTCGGTGAACTTGTAGTCACCTTGCGCGTAGATCGCATACGCCGAAGTGTCCTGGGCGATGTAGTTGGTGCCGCCGCGCACGAAGATGTCGCTGCGGGTCGGCTGGTCGTTGTGTTCCTTGAACGCGAATACGCCGGCCACCCAGCTGAAAGGACCGTCCAGCTGTGAGGTGAACTGTGCCTCGTAACCCTTCTGGTTCTGGCGCTGGTCCTGTTCAAGGTGATAACGGGTCTGCGCGGTGCCATCCACGTCCATGTAGAAGTGATGGTCCAGCGTGCGGTAGTGCGCGATGCTGCGCCAGGAGAACACACCGAAGTCGGTTTCATTGGTCAGGGCCACGCCGAACTGGTCGATGTCGTTCAAGCCCAGCGTGTCGGTTTCGGTCTTGTAGAAGCTGCCCAGGCGCGGCACCTGGTTGCCATTTGCATCCAGCGCTACCGGTGTGCCCCAGGCAGGGGTGGAGCGCTCGCGCAGGCGGTCGATACTCAGCGTGGCATAGGAGGCTTCACCCCAGGTCGAGGCCAGCGACAGGCGCCCGGCCAGCACGTCCTGATCGTTGACCATGCGGTTGTGGGTGATGTCCTTGAGGATGCCATCGCGCTGGCGGCTGAGCGCGGCGGCGGAGATGTCCAGCGTCTCGCCGATGCGGGTGGCAAAACTCACACGTGCGTCGCGGCGGCCGAGGTTGCCGATGCTGCCATCCAATGCCAGCTTGCTTTCGCCGGTGGGCTTGCGCGAGATGTAGCGGATCGCGCCGCCGGTGGCATTGCGGCCGTACAGCGTGCCCTGCGGGCCGCGCAGCACCTCGATGCGTTCGACGTCGTACAGGTCGAACATCGCCCCGTTCTGGCGCGGGATGTAGACATCGTCGATGTACAACGCCACCGCCGGATCATTGGTGAACATCGACTCATCGGCACCCACGCCGCGCATGAAGATCTTGGCGCCGGAGCTGGTGCCGGTGTTCTGTTCGATGATGATGTTGGGTGCGGCGAACTTGATGTCGTCCACGCGCTTGACCTGCATGCGGTCAAGCTCCGGTCCGCTGATCACGCTCATGCTCAGCGGCGTCTTCTGCATCTGCGCTTCGCGGCGTTGCGCGGTGACGCTGACCTGATCCAGCTGCACCGCCTGATCGTCACTGCCGGCCTGCTGCGCCAGCGCGGGGTTGCTGCCAAGAGCGGTCACGATCGCGACTGCCAGCGCACTGCGGTACAGAACTTCCTTCATTGCCTGCCTCATAGCGTGAACGGGGATAGGTGGCGCAGGCGCACGGTTGTCAGTGGCGTGCCGGTGCGTCTGTTATCCAGTCTTTCGCTATTTGTCCGGACAATCAATGTGGCTTGAGTCGTGCAGGCACAGCTGCGTCGTGCGCCGCAGCAAGCGCATAAGCAACTGATCGAACTCGGAAAGCAGCAGAAATTGCAGCCCTCCCGTGTTGCACTGCAAAGGCATATAGGTCTTAGCCTTATGTCTTTCCGGCCCGGCAGCGCAGCCTGCCAAACGCAAAACGCCGCCCGGTCGGGGCGGCGTTTTCGCAGCGGGGAGCTGGTGGTGTTGTCGGCTTACAGCGGGGTGCCGTCGTCCACGTCCAGGGTCATCTGGTAGGTGAACTGATCGGGCCGGTACTGCACGTTGAGCAGGTCGACCAGATTGCCGTCGCCATCGTAGGAGCGGCGTTCCAAGGCCAGCAGTGCCGTGCCCGGCTCCACTTTCAGGTGCAGGGCGGCAATGGCGTCAGCGTTCACCGCTGACAGTACCTGTTCCACCTGCTTGATCTGGATGCCGGCAGCCTGGAACAGCTTCAAGCGCGAGCTGTTGGCCAGCCGTGCCTCGTTGAATTCAGGGTGATCGGTATTGGTCCAGCTGATGTAGTAGCCGAACGGGACATCGCCACGCAGGCGCAGACGAATGGCCTGCACCAGCACGTCGCGTGGGCCGGTATCGAACAGGGCGCGGATCGGCTCCGGCGGTACCCCGCGGCGGAATTGCAGCAACTGCACCTTGGTGTGTTCGGCCAGCACTTCCAGACTTTCCAGCAGCCCGGTCAGCGGACTGTGCATCGGCTTGGGCCGGGAGCGGTGGATGACATGGGTGCCCTTGCCGCGGCGGCGCTCGACCAGCCCTTCGGCGGCCAGTTCGTCCAGCGCCCGTTTGGCGGTGATGCGCGACACCCCAAAGCCGTCGGCCAGGTCGAACTCGGTGGGAATGCGGGCGCCGCGCGGGATCTCGCCATTGAGGATGCGGTCGCGCAGCAGGCTGAACATCTGGTGGTAAAGCGGCGTCGGCAAGTCATTGCGCAACAGCTTGTGCGCGTTGGCACTCAACAATGTGGCCAGTGTGTCTTGGGACATCTCGCTTCACCCTCCTTTGGCTTAATGCTATAACGATAGAACAAATAGGATAGGCCATGGTCACTGAAGAAACCGTGATTTGCTGGAGCCGTGACGGCGCGCTCGCCCGCATCGGCATCCACCGACCCGACAAGCGCAACGCCCTGGCCACCCGCCACTGGGCGGCGATCGAGGCCGCACTGGACGAAATTGCCGCCAGTGATGCCCAGATCGTGGTGGTATCCGGCGTGCCGGGGGCGTTCAGTGCCGGCGCCGATATCGACGAACTCGGTCAGCTGCTCACCGCTCCGGCCGCCTTTGCCGCCAACAACGCCCAGGTCCAACGTACCCAGCTCAAGCTACAACGCCTGCCGCAGACCACGCTGGCCGTCATCGACGGTGCCTGCGTGGGCGGCGGCCTTGGCCTGGCCTTGGCCTGCGACCTGCGCCTGGCCAGTGCCCGCAGCCGGTTCGCTATCACCCCAGCCAAGCTCGGTTTAGTTTACAGCGCCGATGACAGCCGTCGGCTGGTCAACACGGTCGGCATGGCCCGCACCCGCGAAATGCTGCTGACCGGACGCCTGCTCGATGCCACCACCGCACTGGATTGGGGCCTGGTCAACCAGTTGGCGGGCGAGGACGGCATCGAGGCGCTGGAGCAGGCACAGGTCCAGCAGCTGTTGGCCACCTCCGGCCAGGCCAGGCGCGCGATCAAGACCGTGCTGGGTCACCTCGGTGGCGATGCCAGCATTGGGCCGGCGCAGGCCGAGGCGGCTTTCAATGACGCCTTCAGCAGCAGCGATTTCGTCGAAGGCGCGGCTGCCTTCCTCGAAAAGCGCGCGCCGCGCTTCGGCTGAGGCCGGTAGACATGCCGGTCTATCTGATCATCGAAGCGCACATCACCGACCCACAGGGTTTTGCCGACTATGCCCGCGCAACCCCGGCCGTCGTCGCACGCCATGGCGGCCACTACCTGGTGATGGGCGGCGAACAACACAGTCTGGAAGGCGTGCATGCGCCAAGCCGCACGGTGATTTCCTGCTGGCCCAGCCGTGATGCAGCCATGGCGTTCTGGCACAGCGCCGACTACGCCGCGATCAAACCGCTGCGCGCCGGCACCGGCAGCTTCCGTGTGCTGCTGGCCGATGGCGTGCAGACGCAAGACCTCAACGACATCGCAACCGAAGGGAAGGCTCCATGATCGACGCTTATCGCGCGCTGGCGCTGCAGACCACCTGCCGCGCCATCAATGCCTGTGCAACACCGGCCGCAGCCGCGGCGGCGGTGGCTGACAACATCGAACGGGTAGGTCGGCAGATCCGCGCTTCCAAGGCCTTCATCGGCGCCGACCTGAAGCTGGTGGTGCTGCCGGAGTACTTCGCCACCAGCTATCCGCTGGGTGACACCATTCCCGGCTGGGCGGCCAAGGGCTGTTTCTCCATGGACGGCGCCGAGTACGAACAGCTGGGCCGCATCGCCCAGGACAATGGCGTCTATCTGTGTTCCAACGCCTACGAGCGTGATCCGAACTTCCCGGAGCTGTACTTCCAGTCCTCGGTGATCCTGGACGACAGCGGCAACCAGATCCTGCGCTATCGCCGGCTGATCTCGCTGTATGCACCCAGCCCGCATGATGTCTGGGACAAGTATCTGGACGTATACGGCATCGACGGCGTGTTCCCGGTCGCGCGCACACCGCTCGGCCGCCTGTCCTGCATCGCATCGGAAGAAATCCTCTACCCGGAAATCGCGCGGGCGATGGGCCTGCGTGGTGCCGAGGTGTTCCTGCATTCCACCAGCGAAGTCGGCAGCCCGGAGCTGACCCCCAAGGACATCGCCAAGCGTGCCCGCGCGCTGGAAAACATGGCCTATGTGGTTTCGGCCAATACCGCCGGCATCAGTGGCGTGGATATTCCGCTGGGCAGTGCCGATGGCATGAGCAAGATCGTCGATGACCAGGGCCGGGTGCTGTCCGCCGCCGGTACCGGTGAGTCGATGGCCGCCTACGCTGATCTGGATATCGCCGGCCTGCGCCGCCGCCGCCTGCGTCCGGGCATGGGCAATTTCCTGTCGCGGCTGCCGCAGGCGGCGATCAATGCCGGCCTTGGCAACACCGCCTTGAAGCCGAACGCACTGCTGGACGGCGACAGCTTGAAGATTCCGCAACGGGCCGACTTCGCCGCCCGCCAGAAAGCCACCCTTGATGCACTGCTGAACGCCGGAGTATTGGGCAATGACTGAAGCCACCACGCTGCCGCTGCGCAATCCGCGCACCGGTCTATCCGATGGCGAACTGCCGATTACCTCCGCTGCCGAGGTTGCGGCCTTGGGCGCAGGCCTGCGCAAGGCGCAGCTCGATTGGGCCGCGTGCAGCATCGAAGAACGCTGCGCGCGCTTGAATGCTTTGGCCGATGCGTTGGTCGCGCGCCGTGACGGCTTGCTCGACGCCTTGCTGGCCGATACCGGCCGCTGGCACGAATCGCAGATCGAAGTGGATGGAACCGTTGGCGCGATCCGCCGCTGGGCGCAGCAGGCGGCAGGCTGTCTGGCGGAAAAGCCCGCCCAGCAGGAGGCCATTCCCTTCATCCAAAGCCAGCAGACCTGGGTGCCATATGCGGTGGTGGGTGTTATCAGTCCGTGGAACTTCCCGCTGATGCTGACCCTGATCGATGCGGTGCCGGCGCTGGCAGCAGGCTGCAGCATCCTCGCCAAGCCCAGCGAAGTCACCTCGCGCTTTGTGCCGCTGCTGCGTGAAGCTCTGGACGAAGCGGGTCTGGGCGCGGTGTTCAAACTGGTAACCGGCGCTGGTGCTACTGGCCAGGCGGTGATCGAGGCCAGCGACCAGATCTGTTTTACCGGCTCGGTCGCCACCGGCCGCAAAGTCGGCGAAGCCTGTGCGCGCCGTTTCATTCCGGCGTCGCTGGAACTGGGCGGAAAGGATCCTGCGCTGGTGTTGTCCGATGCCAATATCGAACATGCGGCACGCGCCCTGGCCTGGGGTAGCTTCGTCAACGGTGGCCAGAGCTGCATGTCGATCGAGCGTGTCTATGTGGAAGCGCCTGTGGCCGATGCCTTCATCGCGGCACTGGTGAAGGAAGCTTCTGCATTGGAGTTGGCATGGCCGGACCCGAAGCTGGGTCAGATCGGCCCGGTGATTGCCGCCTCGCAGGTTGAGCTGGTGCGCAGCCAATTGGCCGACGCCAAGGCCAAGGGCGCGCGTGCGCTGACCGGCGGCGAGTTGATCGACCATGGCGGTATCTGGTGCCCGCCGACGGTGTTGGTTGATGTCACCGACGATATGGCGGTGGTCGCTGATGAAAGCTTCGCCAGCGTGCTGCCGGTGATGGTGGTGGCCGATGAAGCCGAAGCCATCGCGCGCGCCAATGCCACCGAGTTCGGTTTGTCGGCAGCGGTGTTCACGCAAAGCCCCGAGCGCGCACAGCGGGTGGCGCGTCAACTGCAGGCAGGCGGCATTTCGATCAACGACGCCTGCTTGACCGGCATGGTGCAGACTGCCGAGAAGCAGAGTTTCAAACTCTCCGGCATGGGCGGCTCGCGCATGGGCACGGCATCAATCCGGCGATTCGTGCGCGCACGCGCGCTGCTGATCAACACAGGTACGGCATCACCCTGGTGGTTCGCGCCGGCCTGAGGATCTGCCTCAGCACACCAGTACGAACTGGCCCAGGAAAATACCGAAGCCCAGCATCCACATCGCCAGCATCGCTGGAACCCCGGCGATGCGCAGCAGCCAGCGCGGCTGCGGCCGCGCATTGCGTGTTGCGCGGAAGATCAACAGCAGCAGCACAATGCCGGCGCCAACGAACAGCGCGAAGATCGACCAGCCCAGCAGCCAGAACGCAGTGGATTTGCTCGATTCCTGCGGGCATTGGGCCATGGCCGAGGCCAAAGACGGCAAGGTACAAAGCAGTGCGGTGGTCAAAGCGGTGAACTTGCTGCGGCTTGCTGGTCGCATTGGACGACGCGTCCCCTTATGCAGTCTCCAGCGCACATCCTGCCACGTGATGCGCCTGCGTGCAGTCGATGGGCCTGTAGCGCAGTGACGGTGAGGTGGGCGGAACTTCGCCGCACCCAGGCTTTCAGGCAGGGAATTCGATCACCGGCCCTGGTTGTACCGCTGAAGGCTGCAGCTTCACGGATGTGATTGAGGCGGTTTTAACCTGACGTTTCGCCCGCCCGTCGCATACTGGGTTTGCGGGCCCCCGCGCCTGGTCCGCCTGTTGCATGAAATCCGGCGCGTGAAGCCAACAGGAGCGATGCTTATGAATCCGAATGCGCAGTTTGATCTGAGCGGCAAAGTGGCCATCGTCACTGGCGGCGGCAACGGCATCGGCCGTGCCAGCTCGCTGATGTTGGCGGCCTATGGCGCCGCGGTCGCCATCGCCGACCTGAAGCTGGCTGCAGCCGAAAAGGTGGCAGCCGAAATCGTGGCAGCTGGCGGCAAGGCCTTGGCCTTGGAGTGCAATGTGCTCAAGGATGAGGATCTGGTGCGCACGGTCGAGCGCACGGTCAGCGAGCTTGGTGGCATCCACATCCTGGTGAATAACGCCGGTGGCGGTGGCGCCGGCCGCGAGAGTCCATTCGAGATCACGCTGCAGCAGTTCGAGCGGCCGTTCCAGATCAACGTGTTCAGTGCGTGGCGGCTGTCGCAGCTGTGCGCGCCGCACATGGAAAGAGCGGGCTACGGCTCGATCATCAACATGTCGTCGATGAGCTCGATCAACAAAAGCCCGGCGATCAGTGCTTACGCTGCCTCAAAAGCAGCGATCAATCATATGACCGCGAATCTGGCGCATGACTATGGTCCGGCGGGAATCCGGGTCAACGCGGTGGGGCCGGGGGCGGTGCGCACCGATGCGTTGGCTACCGTGCTGACGCCGGAAATCGAGGAGCGCATGCTGTCGCATACGCCGATCAAGCGGCTTGGCGAGGCAGATGATATTGCGGGTGCGGTGCTGTATTTCGCCGCGCCGATATCCAACTGGGTCAGCGGCCAGACTTTGTTCGTCAATGGTGGCGGTGTGCAGACGCTGGATTGATGCGCTGCCTATTCGGGTAGTGTTGACAGAAATTCGATCACGGCCTGGCGACGCGCCGGGTCGGCGGTTGCGTTGACCATCTTGCTGCCGGGCACCTGTTTGGTTGGCGATTTGATGAAAGCGTCCAGGGTCTGTGCATCCCAGGTGATGTTGCTGGCCTTCATTGCTTCGGAGTAGTTGTAGCCGGGAGCGGTGCCGGCCTTGCGCCCGATCACGCCGTGCAGGTTGGGACCGACGCGGTGGCCGAGATTGGCGCGGGTGTCATGGCAACCGGCGCAGATGGCGAAGGCGCGTTCGAGTTCACGTTGATGCGGATCAGCGCTGGCGCTGTGGTTGAAGGCGTCGCGCTGGCCGCAGGCGCTGAGCGTCAGGCAGGCGAGGGCGATTAGTGGCAGGCGGGGCATTGCTTTCTCATTGCGATGGCGGCCGAGGTTGTGCGGCGCTGGCAATGATGGCCGGTGCTGGGAGTGGAAAGCAAAGGCGAGGAGCTGGGTGCGGATTGAGGTGATTGAGAACGCTTGAAGCAAATATCAAGATCAAAGGCCCCCACATCCGCCCGCTGGGCACCTGCATTCGGCAAATCCATGTACCTCACCCTTCGGGCGGCTTCGCCGTGCAACCCGGCAATCCTGCCGGGTTGTCGTCCCGCATGCGGAAGAAGGGAAGGGTCATGCATTTTGGGGTCTGTCGGAAAGAGCTCGAAGCAGAAGCTCGAAGCAGAAGCTCGAAGCAGAAGCTCGAAGCAGAAGCTCGAAGCAGAAGCTCGAAGCAGAAGCTCGAAGCAGAAGCTCGAAGCAGAAGCTCGAAGCAGAAGCCCCCTCATCCGCCCGTCGGGCACCTTCTCCCGCACGCGGGAGAAGGGATGTTTCAGAGCATTGCTTGAGCGGTGGGTCTTCGGCTCCGGATAGATTTCGCGGAGTGCGTCGAAGTCAGCAATGCCGGCCCAAGCAGAATCGTGCCGGAGTAGTCCCCTCTCCCGCACGCGGGAGAGGGGTAGGGGTGAGGGCAGCTTCTGAGCTCTTTGAATTTCAAGCTCTTAAGCTTTCAAGCTTTCAAGCTCCCAACTTCAAAAGCCCTGAACCCCAACACTCACTTCTTCCCAGCAAACGTCCTATCCAGACTCTGCTCGAAGGTGTGGTACCCGATCCGCTCATACAGCTCCTCGCGGGTCTGCATGGTCTCCACAACATTGCGCTGGTGGCCATCACGACGGATAGCGGTATACACATTCTCCGCCGCCTTGTTCATCGCGCGGAACGCCGACAGCGGGTAAATGCACATCGCCACACCTACCGAACCCAGCTCTTCGGTCGAGAACAGTGGCGTCTGCCCGAACTCGGTCAGGTTGGCCAATACCGGCACCTTCACTGCATCGACAAAGCGCTTATAGGTCTCCAGGTCATACGAGGCTTCGGCAAAGATGCCATCGGCGCCGGCCTCGACGCAGGCCAGCGAACGCTCAATCGCCGCGTCCACGCCTTCCATCTGGATCGCATCGGTACGCGCGATCAGGAAAAAATCGGCATCGGTCTTGGCATCGGCCGCGGCCTTGACCCGGTCCACCATCTCGCCCAGCGACACGATTTCCTTGTTCGGGCGATGGCCGCAACGCTTGGCGCCGACCTGGTCTTCGATATGGCAGGCCGCCGCACCGGCCTTGATCAGCGACTTCACCGTGCGCGCGATGTTGAACGCGCTCGGGCCAAAGCCGGTGTCGATGTCCGACAGCAGCGGCAGGTCGCAGACGTCGGTGATGCGGCGGATGTCGGTGAGCACGTCGTCCATGGTGTTGATGCCCAGGTCCGGCAGGCCCAGCGAGCCGGCGGCGACACCGCCACCGGACAGGTAGACCGCACGGAAGCCCGCCCGCTTGGCCAGCAACGCATGGTTGGCGTTGATCGCACCGGGGATCTGCAACGGGCTTTCCTGCTTTAGCGCTTCGCGGAAGCGGGCGCCTGGACTGACAATGCTCATCAAAACTCCTGTGGGTTGATGGCGACGTTTACATCGCCGGATAGTTCGGACCGCCACCACCCTGCGGGGTCACCCACACGATGTTCTGGGTCGGGTCCTTGATGTCGCAGGTCTTGCAGTGCACGCAGTTCTGCGCGTTGATCTGCAGGCGGGTATCGCTGCCTTCGCCGACGAACTCGTAGACGCCGGCCGGGCAGTAACGTGCTTCCGGGCCGCCGTAGGTGGCCAGGTTGACCTTCACCGGCACGCTGGCGTCCTTCAAGGTCAGGTGGCTAGGCTGGTCTTCCTCGTGGTTGGTCGAGGACAGGAACACCGAGCTCAGGCGATCAAACGTCAGCACGTTGTCGGGCTTGGGATAGTTGATCTTCGGCTGGCTGGCGGCCGGCTCCAGGCACTCGTGGTCGGCCTTGGTGCGATGGATGGTCCACGGCGCGTTGCGGATGCCCAGCTTGGGCAGCAGCCATTGTTCGATGCCGGTCATCAGCGTGGCCAGGGTGCGGCCCTTCTTGAACCACTGTTTGAAGTTCTTGGCCTGCATCAGCTCGGCCTTCAGCCAGCTGTTCTCGAAGGCTTCCGGATAGGCACTCAGCTCATCGCGCGCGCGGCCGGCGACCAGCGCATCGAATGCGGCCTCGGCGGCCAGCATGCCGGTCTTGATCGCGGCGTGGCTGCCCTTGATGCGGCTGACGTTGAGGTAGCCGGCTTCGCAGCCGACCAGCGCGCCACCCGGGAACACAGTCTTGGGCAGCGACAGGATGCCGCCGGCGGTGATCGCACGCGCGCCGTAGGCGATGCGCTTGCCGCCTTCCAAGTGCTTGCGGATCGCCGGGTGGGTCTTGAAGCGCTGGAATTCCTCGAACGGGCTCAGCCACGGGTTCTTGTAGTCCAGGCCGACCACATAGCCGATCGAGACCTTGCCGCCTTCGGCGTGGTACAGGAACGCACCGCCGTAGGTGTCGTTGTCCAGCGGCCAGCCAGCAGCATGCACCACCAGGCCCGGTTCGTGCCTGGCCGGATCGATCTGCCACAGCTCCTTGATGCCCAGGCCATAGGCCTGCGGGTCCTTGCCGGCGTCGAGCTTGAACTTGCTGATCAGCTGGCGGCCCAGATGGCCGCGCGAGCCTTCGGCGAAGATCGTGTACTTGGCATGCAGTTCCATGCCGCGCTCATAGTTCGGGCCCGGCGTGCCGTCCTTGTGGATGCCCATGTCGCCGGTGGCCACGCCCATCACCGCGCCGTTTTCGTCGTACAGCACTTCGGCGGCGGCAAAGCCCGGGAAGATCGACACTTCCAGCGCTTCGGCCTGCTGCGCCAGCCAGCGGCTGACTTCGCCCAGGCTGATGATGTAGCTGCCATCGTTGTGGAAGCACTCCGGCAGCAAGGCATGCGGCGTGCTCTTGGCGCCGGTTTCATTCAAGAACAGGAATTCATCGCGGGTGACGGCCTGCCGCAGCGGCGCACCGCGTTCCTTCCAGTCCGGGAACAGCTCGTTGAGCGCGCGCGGGTCCATCACTGCGCCGGACAGGATGTGCGCGCCGGGCTCGGAGCCTTTCTCCAATACGCACACCGACAGTTCCTGGCCCTTCTCCACCGCCAGCTGACGCAGGCGGATGGCGGTGGCCAGACCGGCAGGGCCGGCGCCGACGATGACGACGTCAAATTCCATCGCTTCGCGCGGCGGCAGGGCGGTGTTGGCTTCAGTGTTCATGCAAGGGCTCTTGGGTAAAGGCCGGCGCGGGTTGAGCGACGACGGTTGCCTGGAACCGCCGCCTCAACGTGAGGCGGCGATGATCTGCGAAGGCGCAGCGTTCCAGATCAGCCCTGCGTTGTCTGCCAGATGGGCGAACACGCGTTCCAGGTGCTTGATGCGGTGCGGCTGGCCCATCACCCACGGATGGATGTTGAGCGCGAGCAGGCGACCCTGTCCGCTGCGCTGCGCTTCCTCCAACAGGAAATCACAGGCATCGACCATCTGGTCCGCATACTCGGCCTCGGCATGCAGATTTTCGCCGACGATGAAGCGATCTTCCAATTCCAGTGACAACGGCAGTGCGGTGAGCGGGCCATTGGCGGTCTGGAAGGGGTAGGGCAGCTCGTCGTTCATCCAGTCGCCAAACCACTGCAAACCGGCCTGTTGCAACAGTTCCGGGGTGTTCTCGGACTGCGAGCGGGCCGGTGACAACCAGCCTTGGATGGGGGCGTCCGAATACGGGGCCAGCGCGGCCAAACTGCGCTGGATGTATTCAGCTTCGCGCGCCGGGTCCAGCCCGCCGTAATGCACGCTGTCCATGTTCCAGCCGTGCGCGACCAGCTCGGCGCTGCGCGCCTTCAACCTGCGCAGTAGGGCCGGGTAGCGCTCGGCAAGTTCGCCGTTGACCGCGGTGCTGGCGCGCAGACCGTACTTTTCCAGCGCATCCAGTACGCGGAACACGCCGACCCGGTTGCCGTAGTCGCGCAAGGTGTAATGGCGCAGGTCCGGGTAGGGCATGACCATGGAGCCGTGCGGCTTGAAGCCCTCGCCCTTGGGGTTGAGCGGGAAGTGTTCCAGGCTCAGGTTGATCCACAGCGCCAGCGGCTTGTCGTCGGGCCAGCGCACGGCCGGGCGTTCGGCCAGCATCGACCAGCTGTAGCGCGCATGGTCCATGCCGTGGCGCAGTTGCGGGTACTCCAGGAAGCTGCGATCCAGGCTCATGCTGCGTCCTCCGCGTTGATCGCCGCCATCGAGGCCAGCGCATCGTCGTAGTGGTTATCCAGATAGTGCTGGGCGATCTCGCGGCCGGTGGCCTTCCACACCTTGTCGTGGCTGCAGATGTAGTCCATCGCGTCGTGGAACGCGGCCAGGCGATGCGGATGGCTGACCTGGTAGGCATGCAGCGGCACGCACATCACCGTGCCGGAGTTTTCACCTTCGGCGTACAGGCGGTCGAATGCATCCTTGATCATCTGCCCGTAGCGGCGCGGTTCGATCTTGTTGGTGACGTAGACGATGGTGTCGTTGAGCTCCAGCGAGTACGGCACCGACACGAAGCGCTTGCCTGAGCGGGTCTTTACCGGCGTCGGCTGGTCATCGTGAAACAGATCGCAGGTGTACAGGCCGCCGGCCTCGGCAAACAGGTCGATGGTGGCGTCCGAATGCGACAGCGCCGGTGCCAGGTAGCCATCGCAGTGCTGGCCGGTGTGCTCGGCGATCAGCGCCATCGAGTGCGCGATCATCTCCCGCTCCTGCGCCTCGTCCATGCCGTAGGTGTAGCGGGTGTTGTAGATGCCGTGGCTGAAGAACTCCCAATTGCGCTCGGCCGCCATCTGGATCACTTCCGGGTGGTGCTTGAGCATGGCCGTGGACAGCGATACCGAGCCGCGCAGGCCGTACTGGTCCATCACCCGCATCATCCGCTGGTGGCCTACGCGGTTGCCGTAGTCACGCGTGCCATAACCCTGGATGTCGGGCAGCGGCCGTGGCCACGGCTTGCGCTGCGGGTTGGCCGGCGGCGCGTACTCGTAGAACTCGATGTTGGGCGCGATCCATAGCGCCACGCGGGCGCCGCCCGGCCATTCGATCTTCGGCCGGCTGTCGTAGGGCCAGTAGTCGAACAGACCCGGATCGGACTTTGGTGTGGGGTTCATGCGCGCAAGCCCTGCAGCTGCGCGGCCACGTGCGCGACCGATTCCACGTCGCCGTACTTGAGCATGATGTCGCTGAGGTTGGCGAAGTGCGGGATCTCGTGTTTATCGGCCACGCATTCTTCCGGGACGATGCTGCGGTAGCCGCGCGACAGGCTGTCGATCACGCAGGCACGGATGCAGCCCGAGGTGGAGCCGCCGGTGATGATCAGCGTGTCGATCTTGTGGAAGGTCAGCAGCGACCACAGGTTGGTTTCGAAGAACGGGCTGGCCATACGCTTGTGCATGACGATATCGCCGGGCTGCACATCGGCACGCGGGTCGAACTGCGCGCGCTCGGAGCCGTGCTTGATGTTCTGCAGCGAGTCCGGCGTGTTGGTGCGGGTGCCCCAGGTGCCGGCGTCTTCGCCCGACTCCAGGTAGGCCACATAGGTCCACACCACCGGCAGGCCGAGCGCGCGCACCTGCGCCGACAGCGCATTGATGTGCTCGATCTGGCGCGGGTCGGTCTCGTACGCGGTCTTGAACGCGGCCATGTCGGTATAGGCGCGCTGCACATCGATGTTGACGATGGCCGGGCGCGCGCCGAAGCCGAATTTGGCGCGATTGGGGTTGGCCTTGACCTGCTCCCAGTACTGGCGGGCGGTGAGGTTGGACGTTTCCATCACGGGCATGGGGTCTCTCCGTTGCAGCAGTAGGGGTCAGGCGGCCGAAGCGCGCGAACGTTCGTCGCGCACCAGCGTTGCGGCCAACAGGGCCAGCACGATCAGCACGCAGATCAGGCTGAAAGCAATGTGGTAGCTCTTGGTGATGTCGAAGATCTTGGCCGTCACCCAGATGCCGAGACCGGCGGTGGTCGCATCGAGCAGGGTGATGGTGCCGAGGATCTTGCCGGCTGAGCTCAAGCCGAAAGCGTTGACCGCGAGCAGCTGGATCATCGTGTACAGGCCGCCCCAGCCCAGACCGAACAAGGCCAGCGAATACCAGATCAGGTCGGCGCGCATGGTTGCCAGGATCAACGCGCCTACGGCCATGATGCTCAGGTTGAGCAGGAATACGCGCTTGGCCGGCAACACGTCGGCAAGGAAGCCGAACACGAACTTGCCGACCATCGCCAAGCCGA
The DNA here is from genome assembly GCF_056760195.1 of Stenotrophomonas sp. STEN020. Taxonomy (NCBI): domain Bacteria; kingdom Pseudomonadati; phylum Pseudomonadota; class Gammaproteobacteria; order Lysobacterales; family Lysobacteraceae; genus Stenotrophomonas; species Stenotrophomonas sp. STEN020. The sequence goes on along the minus strand of NZ_JBRREI010000019.1, from coordinate 24,301 downwards.
ACATCAGGCCAAGGCCATTGCCGGCGGTAGCCGGTTCAAAGCCCAGGTCGCGCATGTGCAGGAACAGGTTGGAGGCCACCGCCATGATCGAGAAGAACGTCGTCATCGCCACGAAGGCCAGCACCCAGAAAGTGCGCGTACGCATCGCCTGCTGGTAGCTCAGGTCTGGCAGCGAGGCAGCGGCCGGCGTGCCTGCTGCGGCCTTGGCGGCCAGGGTGTCAGCGCCCCATGGCTGGATGCCGCCCGGTCGCGGGCTGCGCACGAACAGGAAGGCGATGATCAGGAAGGCCAGCGGAATCGCGGCTTCCCACAGCAGCGCGGCACGCCAGTCCATGGTTTGCATCAGGTGCACGCCAAGTTTGGGGAACACCATGCCGCCGAGGCTGGTGCCGACCAGGGCAATGCCAATTGCGGTGCCGCGATGGGTGGCAAACCACTGCGAGACGAAGATCACCGCCACATTCAGGCCGGCGGCGACCAGCACCGCGGCAAAGCCGACGTGGATCCAGTACAGGTGGGCCAGCGTATGGATGTGCGCATACGCCGCATACAGCGCCGCCAACAAGGCGATGCCGGCCAGCACCAGCTTGCGCGGGCCGACCTTGTCGATCAGCGCGCCCAGGAACGGTGCCATCCAGCCGGCCAGCACCAGGGTGATCAGGTCGCGCAGCTTGAGCTCGCTGCGGGTCCAGCCGAAGTCCTTGAGCAGGGATTCGTCAAAGGCGGTCAGACCGGTCACGGTCAAGCCGTTGGAGACCAGCAACACCAACATTCCCACTACCGCCATCAACCACGGGTAATAACGCTTCATCAAAGCACCTCAATCGTTTGGGTTACGGCAGGTAGATACGCCGGTGGGGGTTTTCCGTCGCCGGCGTTGACCGGGGACGAATGGCATGCCTACACTTTGTCCGGACAAAGTGTGCCACAGTCTTTTACCTGGGAGGAAGCCATGCAAACCGTGATCGTCCTGTTCAACCTCAAAGCCGGCGTCAGCCGTGAGGAATACGAGGCCTGGGCGCGTGCCAGTGACCTGCCGGTGGTCAATGCGCTGCCGTCGGTGGAGAAGTTCGAGGTACTCAAGGCCAGCGGTCTGTTGATTGGTGAAGGCAGCTCCCCGTACGAGTACATCGAGCTGATGCGGATACCGGACATGGCTGCGTTCGGCGCCGACCTGGCCGATCCGGCTGTTCAAGCCGGTGCAGCGCAGTTCCAGCAATACGCTGACAATCCGTTGTTCATCCTCACCAGCGCGCTGTAAGCGCACAAGGAACATAGGTCATGGCTCGTTTCCCCGAATTGCAGGGCAAGGTCGCACTTATCACCGGCGCTGGTCGCCGCGCCGGCCTGGGCGAGGGCATTGCCCGCCGTCTGCTGCAGGAAGGCTGCAAGGTGGTGTTGACCGATATCGGCCAGGTGCGTGGCGCCGAGATGCCGGTCACTGCAGTGGAGACCGATGAGGAGTTGGCCCAGGTTGCCGCCGAACTGGCTGCCAGCAGCGGTGGCGAGTGCGTGGCGATGGCCCTGGATGTGCTGGAAGAGGCGCAGGTGGAGGCGGTGGTCAAGGCCACGGTCGAACGCTTTGGTCGCCTCGACATCCTGGTCAACAACGCCGGCATCGGTTACCTGATGAAGCCGCTGGTCGACATCGATGCCAAGGAATGGGACGCGGTGCTGGGTGTGAACCTGCGCGGCGCCTTCCTGACCATCAAGCATGCCGGCCGGCAGATGATCGCGCAGGGCGGCGGCCGCATCGTCAACATCGCCTCGCAGGCGGCCAAGTCGGCGTTTCCGCATGCGGCGGCTTATTGCTCGTCCAAACATGGTTTGGTGGGGTTGACCCGGGTTGCTGCGCTGGAGCTGGGTGCGCATGGGATCAACGTCAATGCGGTGTGCCCGAACCATGTGACCACCGGCTTGGGTGCCTGGCAGAACGAATATTTCGCTGAAAAGCAGGGCAAGAGCGTGGAGCAGTACCTGGCGGATATGCGTGCGCGCATCCCGGCTGGTCGCCCGGGTCTGCCTTCGGATACAGCGGCTGCTACAGCGTTTTTGTGCTCGGACGATGCGGTGTACATCACTGGCGAGGCGATCAATGTTTCGGGTGGTGAGGAGAACCATTGAGAAAGGGGCTCTTCGCGTCCCCTGACAGACCGCCATTCCCGACAAATTTTCAGATCGTCATTCCCGCGCAGGCGGGAATCGCTCTGGCTCTGGCCCGTCATTCCCGCGCAGGCGGGAATCGCTCTGGCTCTGGCCCGTCATTCCCGCGCAGGCGGGAATCGCTCTGGCCTTTGACTTCCACGGCAAAGGCGAAAGGGCAAAGGCAAAGGCGAAGAGCGATTCCCGCCTGCGCGGGAATGACGGCATAAAAGCAGAAGCAGTAAAGCGAGACAAAAAAGCAAAGCAGCAAAGAAGAAAAGCAGAAAAGCAGAAAAGCAGAAAAGCAGAAAAGCAGCAGTCCCCCACCACGCAACCAACAACCGCACCGAGACCACCATGTCCAAACCCGCCTACCAGTGGCCCAACAATGCACGCCTGGCCTTGTCCGTGGTCGTCAATGTTGAGGAGCTGTCCGAGTACAACGTGGGCCTGGGTGACAAGATCACCGAGCCGGTGGACGAGCTGCACGTCACCCTGTCCAAGCCGGTGCGCAACTACGGCAACGAATCCAACTACCGCTACGGCGTCAACGAAGGCCATGCGCGCGTATCCGCGTTGCTGGACAAGTACAACGTCACCAGCACCTATACCGCCGCTGCGGTGTCGCTGGAGCGTGCGCCGGAAATCGCTGACTACCTGCGTGGCAGCCGCCACGAAGTGTGTTCGCACGGCCACCGCTGGATCCACCAGTTCCGCTTCAACGAAGACCAGGAACGCCAGTTCATCCGCGACGCTGCTGACAGCATCGAAGCCACTACCGGCGTACGCCCGGTCGGCTGGCTGTCGCGCTACCTGCATACCGCTTCTACCCGTCGCCTGCTGCAGGAAGAAGGTTTCCTGTACCACATGGACGACTACTCGGCCGATGCGCCGTTCTGGGGCGAGGTCGATGGCAGCGACAAGCCGATGATCGTGGTGCCGTACCAGCTCGACACCAATGACATGAAGATGTGGGTGGCACCGTCCTACCTGCCCAAGGACTGGCTGGACTATGCCATCGACAGCTTCGACACGCTGTACGCCGAAGGCGAGCACACACCGAAGGTGATGTCGCTTGGCCTGCACCTGCGCATCATTGGCCGCCCGGGCCGCATCGGTGCGTTCGAGAAGTTCCTGCAGTACGTCGCGCAGAAGCCGGGGACCTGGTACGCCACCCGGCGCCAGATCGCCGAATACTTTGCTTCACAAGTGAGCGCAGCATGAGCGCCGCATTGAACAATCCGCGTCGTTGCCTGCTGTTCGTGCCGGGCTCGCGCCCGGAGCGCTATGCCAAGGCGGTGGCCACCGGCGCCGACCAGGTCTGTATCGATCTGGAAGACGCGGTTGCAACGGGTGACAAGGAAAGTGCACGTGCTTCGCTATTCGCGTTTCTTGCGGAGGGACACGATAGTCGTGGCGAAATAGGCCTGCGCATCAATCCCTTGTCCACCGAGCTTGGTCAAGCTGATCTGAAAGCACTGGCCGCTTCCGGGTTGGCACCGGCCTTCGTAATGCTGCCAAAGGTCGAAACCGTGGCCGAGCTGCAGCAGGCCGATGCCGCTCTCGCCGCCATCGACACCGTGTTCATCGCGCAGATCGAAACGCCGAAGGGCTTGCTCGATGCACGCGCGCTGGCCACCGCCATCCCGCGCCTGCAGGCGCTGATGTTTGGTGGCTTCGACTACATCGTCGCGCTGCGTGGCCGCGCCGGCTGGGACAGCTTCTTCCATCCGCGCGTGCAGCTGGCGACGATTGCCGCCGAAGCCGGTATCGGTTGTCTTGATGTGCCCTTCCTCGACATCAAGGACGAAGCAGGCCTGGTCGCTGAAACCGACCGTGTGATCGACCTTGGCTTCACCGCCAAGGCGGCGATCCATCCGGCCCAGGTCGACCCCATCCAAAGCCGCTACCTGCCAACCGCTACCGAATATGACCGCGCCCAGCGTGTGGTCGCGGCATTGGCCGCCAGCGGCGGCGAAGCCATCCAGCTCGACGGCAAGCTGGTGGATCGCCCGATCGAAATTGCCGCCGAACGCGCAATCGCACTGGGTGCACTCGGCGTGCGCGCCGGCTGACCGCAACCCTCCATTGAACGCCTGATCACACCCCCTCTTTGACCAAGCTGCGCCCAGCGCCAGCCCAACCCGCACCAAAAGGACATTGTCATGGTTCAGAACGTCAAGCAGATTTCCGAAAACCGCTTCCGCGAAACCTTCGGCCGCTACTACGAAGAGTTCAATGTCGGCGACATCTACGAGCACCGCCCCGGCCGCTCCATCACCGAGACCGACAACACCTGGTTCACCCTGCTGACGATGAACACCCATCCGATGCATTTCGACAAGGAGTACGCCAAGGCCTCGGAATTCGGCAAGGTGATCGTCTGCTCGCCGTTCACCGTGGCCTTGATGGTCGGCATGAGCGTCACCGATGTCAGCCAGAAGGCCGTGGCCAACCTCGGTTGGAGCGAGATCAAGATGACCCATCCGCTGTTCGTTGGCGACACCTTGGTGGCCGAATCGGAAGTGCTGGAAAAGCGCGAATCCAAGTCGCGTCCGGGCGCCGGCATCGTCACCTGCCGTACCGATGGCTTCAACCAGGACGGCAAGCTGGTCTGCACCTTCAACCGCACCATGCTGATCGCCAAGCGCGGCCACTCGGTGGAAGACAAGGTCAACTACTGAGAGCGCAATGATGAGCACCGAACAGGAACAACTGTGGGGCCCTGACGAAGAGCAGGCACTTCTAGCCTCGATTGACCATTGGGTGGAGAAGTCGGTCGCGCCTATCGCGCAGGAATACGATCTCGAAGACAAGTACCCGCATCACCTGGTCGAGGAGATGAAGGACCTCGGCCTGTTCGGTGCCACCATCTCGCCCGAATACGGCGGGCTTGGCCTGCCGGCGCGCATCTACGCCAAGATCGTGATCAAGGTGTCGTCGGTATGGATGGCACCGACCGGTATCTTCAACTCGCACCTGATCATGGCCGCGGCCATCGAGCGTTGTGGCACCGAAGCGCAGAAGCAGAAGTACCTGCCGCGCATGGCGACCGGTGAGCTGCGTGGCGCGCTGGGCCTGACCGAGCCGAATGCAGGCACCGATCTGCAGGCGATCCGCACGGTTGCCAAGCGCGACGGTGATCATTACGTCATCAATGGCGCCAAGACCTGGATCACCAATTCCATGTACGGCGACATGGTGCTGCTGCTGGTCAAGACCGACCCCGAGGCGCAGCCGCGCCACAAGGGCATGACCATGTTCATCGCCGAGAAGGGCGAGGGCTTCATCGTCGCCAAGAAACTGAAGAAGTCCGGCTACCGCGCCATCGATACCTGCGAGCTGGTGTTCCAGGACTACAAGGTGTCAGCGGACTGCATGCTTGGCGGCGTTGAAGGGCAGGGCTTCCAGCATGCGGTGGGTGGTCTGGAGTTGGGCCGAATCAACGTTGCCGCGCGCGGCTGCGGCATTGCCGAGGGCGCACTGCGCCTGTCGGTGCGCTATGCACAGGAGCGCATGACCTTCGGCAAGCCGATCGCCGAGCATCAGGCCATCCAGCTCAAGCTGGGCGAGATGGCAGCCAAGGTCGAAGCCTCCAAGCTGCTGATCGAGAGTGCGGCCAATGCCTACGACAAGGGCCTGCGCTGCGACATGGAAGCGGGCATGGCCAAGTACTTCGCCACTGAAACTGGCGCGTATTGCGCGCAGGAAGGCATGCGCATCTTTGGCGGCTACAGCTACTCGGTGGAATACGACATCGAGCGTTTCCACCGCGACGCCATGCTGATGTGCATTGGTGAAGGCACCAACGAAATGCAGCGCATCATCATCGCCAAGCAGTTGGTAGCAAGAAACAAGATCTAAAAGCTCAAGCAGACCAAAGCCCCTCTCCCGAATGCATCAGACGCAAAGCCCCTCTCCCGCTTGCGGGAGAGGGGTTGGGGTGATGGGAAGCTCTACAAGCAAAGCCAGAAGAGCTGAAGCCCCTCTCCCGCCTGCGGGAGAGGGGTTGGGGTGAGGGGGGCTCTACAAGCAGAGCCAGAAGAGCTGAAGCCCCTCTCCCGCCTGCGGGAGAGGGGTTGGGGTGAGGGGAAGCTCTACAAGCAGAGCCAGAAGAGCTGAAGCCCCTCTCCCGCGTGCGGGAGAGGGGTTGGGGTGAGGGGGGCTCTACAAGCAGAGCCAGAAGAGCTGAAGCCCCTCTCCCGCTTGCGGGAGAGGGGTTGGGGTGAGGGGAGGCTCTACAAGCAAAGTCAAAAGCTCCCCTCATCCGCCCTTCGGGCACCTTCTCCCGCTTGCGGGAGAAGGGATAGAGCAACAGCAACAGCAACAGCAACAGCCAAGGCCAAAGCCAAAGCCAAAGCCAAAGCCAAAGCCAGAACCAAAGCCAGAACCAAAGCCAGAACCAAAGCAACAGCCAGGCAGACGCAACAGCAGCATCCCTTCACCGCGGTCATCAACCGCCGCGGTGCTTTTTACAAACCAGAGGCCACACATGAAAGACCTTCCCCTGCAGGGACTACGCATCCTTGCCGTCGAACAGTACGGTGCTGGCCCCTATGGCTCGATGCATCTGGCCGACCTCGGCGCCGAAGTCATCAAGATCGAATCCCCACCGGGCGGCGACGTTTCGCGCGCCACCGGTCCGTACTTCCTGGGCGAAGGCGACAGCCTGTTCTTCCAGACCTTCAACCTCAACAAGCGCTCGCTGCGCCTGGATCTGAAAGCCGCCGAAGGTCGCGAAGTCTTCGAGAAGCTGGTCACCAGCGCCGATGCCGTGCTCAACAACCTGCGTGGTGACCAGCCCGGCAAGCTCGGCCTGGACTACGCCACGCTCAGCAAGCTCAACCCGAAGATCGTCTGCGCCCACTTGTCCGCCTACGGCCGCGACAACGAGCGTGCGGCATGGCCTGGCTACGACTATCTGATGCAGGCCGAAGCCGGCTTCATGGCGCTGACCGGTGAGCCCGATGCGCCGCCGGCACGCTTTGGTCTGTCGATGGTCGACTTCATGACCGGCACCACCATGTCGATGGGTCTGCTCGCCGCCATCATCGGTGCGATGCGTACCGGCCTTGGCCGCGATGTGGATGTCAGCCTGTTCGATGTGGCCCTGCACCAGCTCAGCTATCCGGCCACCTGGTATCTCAATGAGGGCCACCGCACCGAACGCCTCTCACGCAGCGCGCACCCGTCCACCGTGCCGTGCCAGGTCTATCGCACCGCTGATGGCTGGGTGATGGTGATGTGCATGCTGGAGAAATTCTGGCAGACCTTCGTTGAAGGCATCGGTAGTCCTGCATGGGCCGCCGAGCCGCGTTTTGCCAACTTCGCTGAGCGCCGCAAGGTACGTGAGGAGCTGACGGTGCTGGTCGACGCAATCCTCAGCACTCAGCCCACCGCTCACTGGACGCAGAAGTTCGCTGGCCGTATTCCAATCGCGCCGGTGCTGGATATCGCCCAGGCGCTCGACAATCCCTATGTGCGCGATGTCGACATGCTGCAGGACGTCGAGCACGCACAGGGCACACAGCGCCTGCTGCGCAATCCGATCAAGCTCGACGGCCAGCGGTTGAGCGGTAGTGCTTGTCCGCCGCTCAATGCGGATGCCGACGCATTGCTGCGCGAGCTGGGCTACAACGATGCAGATCGCGCGCGCCTGCTAGACGCATGACGCAACGGAGTCGATGATGAAACTTGAAGGTGTACGCGTACTCGATCTGTCGCTGTTCCTGCCGGGCCCACACCTGACCATGATGATGGCCGATCATGGCGCCGACGTGATCAAGATCGAGCCGCCCAGCGGCGAGCCGGTGCGCGAGGTAGGGCTCAAGCAGGCAGGTGTTTCCACCTGGTTCCGCAATACCCATCGCGGCAAGCGCTGCATCGTGCTGGATCTGAAGAGCGCCGATGGTAAGGCCGCCTTCGCCAAGCTGGTGGAGTGGGCCGATGTGGTGGTGGAGGCGTTCCGCCCCGGCGTCGCAACGCGCCTGGGCATCGACTACGACAGCTGCAAGGCGATCAATCCGAAGCTGGTGTACTGCTCGATCAGTGCCTTTGGCCAGACCGGCCCCAAGGTCAATCGGCCTGCCCACGATCTGGCGATGCAGGCCGATACCGGCGTGGTCAGCTTGAACCGCGCGCCGGATGGCACGCCGGCAATGCCGCATATGCCGGTGGCCGACATGGCAGGCTCGCTGATGGCGCTCAACGGCATCCTGATGGCCTTGTTCCGCCGCGAGCGCACGGGTGAAGGCGACTACATCGATCTGTCGATGCAGGATGCCTTGATGGCGTGGTTGCCAAACGTGCTGGGCCCGCCGTTCGCACTCGGCCGCGACCCGGTGGTCAAGGAAGAACGCAGTTGGGGCGGCAATGCCTTGTACAAGCTGTACCGCTGCTCCGACGATCGTTGGATCGCACTCGGCGGCGCAGAGCACAAGTTCGCCGAGAACCTGTTGAGCGCGCTCGGTCGCGCCGACCTGATCCATCTCTGCCATCTGCCACCGGGCAGCGGTCAGGACCCGGTCAAGGAGTTCCTGGCCGAAACCTTTGCCCGCCGCAGCTTGGTGGAATGGACGCTGTTCCTGCACGACATCGACGTGTGCTGGGCGCCGGTCAAGACGCTGACCGAAGCCTTCAATGATCCGCATACGCGTGCGCGCGATATGGTCTGGACCGATGCACAGGGCGGCACCCACCTGGGCATTCCGATCAAGTTTGCCAACGAACCGGGGCGTATCAATCCGCAGTTGGATGGCATCGGCCAATCCACCGCAGCCGTATTGGCAGAACTAGGTCTCTAGCAAGCTGCAGGACCTGCTCCCTCCCTTGCGCTACGCGCAGGGGAGGGTTGGGGAGGGGGGCTTTTGATTCAAGCACCACCCCAAAAACCAAACTCAGGCGTCGCTACCGATATCGCTGGTCTCATCAGTCACGCTGGCCGCATGACGGCGGCGCTGCGCGATCTGCCGCGACTTGGCCTCGATGGCCTCGTTGTCACGCTTGTTCTTGCGGTACAACGCATAGCCAATTAGCCCCAGGCCAACGGCCGCAACCGCGACGGTAGCGGTGGGGTTGCGCTTGGCGACGCGGGTAACGGCACGGCCGCCGGTCTTCATCGCACCAATGGCCGCGCCGGTCTTGAGCCATTCGGCTGCGCTGGAACCACCGTGCTTGATGTTGCCACCGGCGCTGTTGACCAGTTCCAGTGCACGTTCCAGTGCCGGGCCGGTGATATCGCTGAACTTGCTCATGTGGGGACTCCATGTAGATGAGGGCCAGACCCTGAGTTTTACCAGAGGGACGTGTACGGGATGTTAGCCGGGAAGGGTTGGGCGTTGTTGTGGAAGGCTGAAGCGGGAGTAACGATAGCTGCGAACGTCAAAAGCTACCCCTCCCCAACCCTCCCCTTGCCTGCGGCAAAGGGAGGGGGCGGTTCTTGGCAATCTGTCAGAGTGCAGCGCCCCGCTTTGCTCCCTCCCTTGCGCGAAGCGCAGGGGAGGGTTGGGGAGGGGTGCTGTTGCTCTCGCTTCTGCCTTGGCCCCAACCCAAGCAACCCCAATCAAGTCCCCCGAGGCTTCGCCCTATGCGTCGCCGTAGCGCTCCAAGGATCATCCGGCCATGGATGCCGCGGATAGCGCCCCTTCATTTCTTTCTTGACTTCGGCATAGGTGTTCTGCCAGAAATTACGCAGGTCGCCGGTTACCTGCAGCGGCTTGCCGCCCGGTGACAACAGGTGCAACAGCAACGGCACACGCCCATCGGCAATACGCGGCGTATCGGCCAAGCCGAACAGCTCCTGCAGCTTCACCGCCAACACAGGCGGGCGCGGATTCATGCCGTCATCATCCAGCGCGTACTCGATGCGCCGTTCCATCCCCGAAGGCACGCTGACGCGCGTGGGCGCATGACGATCCACCAGCTGGCGCTTGTTCCAGTCGATGCCGGATTTCAGTGCTTCGCTCAGCTCTTCCTCGGACAAGGCTTCCAGACGCGTTTTGCCGTTGAATGCAGGCAGCAGCCAATCATCCAGTGTGTCCAACAGCGCAGCGTCGGATAGATCGGGCAGCTCCAGTTCCGGCATCCAGCGACGCAGGCCCATCACCCGCCAGCGCAGTTGCTGCAGGTTCTCCGTCCATGGCAATGCATCCAGTCCCAGCTCGCGTACCGCATCTGTCAGTGCGCGTGCTGCGCGCGCAGGGTCCACCTGGCCGGCAGGGCGGCTGTCCAGCACGATGCGCTCGAAGCTGCTTTCGCGACGGGCTTCCAGTGCTCGCTTGGCACTATTCCAGCGCACCACGTCCTGGATCTTGAAGCGGCTGGGGAAGTCGCGTCGCAGGCGCTGTTCGTCCACCGGTGCCGCGCGCAGGATCAAGGCATCGCGTGGGTCGTGGCGTAGTTCGCTGATCACCAGCCATGGCTCGCCACGCAGATCGCTGTTGTCGAACTGGCGTGCACTGCGGCCATTGGCCAGCTGATAGCGCTGCGGATCATTCGGGTGCTGGGTGGCGATACGGTCGGGGAAGGCATGGGCGAGCAGGTCGCCAAGTTCATGCGCTTCGATATCTGTGGGCGGCGTGGCGTCGCAGCGCAGGCGGCGCCGCCATTGTTTGGCGGCCGCGTCGATGGCGGCCAGCCCGCCGCGATTGGCATCGAAAGGTGCGCGGCCATTGCGGAACGCTGCGAGTGCACGCCAACGCGCGGCAAGGGCATCGCCGCCCTGCCGCAGCGGGTCACGTGCATCCAACAGTGCTGCAAGGTCCGCCGCCAAGGCCTGCTCACGCGGATTGCCTGCAGACAGCAGCATTGCCGCCATGCGCGGATGCGTGCCCATCGCCAGCATGCGCTTGCCCAGTGCGGTGATGGTGTGGGCTTCGCTCAAGGCGCCCAGGCGCTGCAGCAGCTCACGCGCGGCCGACAATGCACCACTGGGCGGTGGATCGACGAAGCGCAGATCGTCACTGCCCCAGGCCGCCAGTTCCAGCGCCAGCCCGGCCAGTTCCACCTGCGCCATCTCCGGGCGGCGCTGTGGCTCCAGTCGCTGTGATTGCGGCCACAGCCGCCACGCCCAACCAGATGCCACGCGGCCGGCACGGCCGGCACGCTGGTCGGCCGAGGCCTGCGAGATGGTCACCGCATCCAAGCGCGAGAAGCCGCTGTTGGGGTCGTAGCGCGGTTCGCGCGCCAGCCCGGCATCGATCACCACGCGCACGCCGGGCAGGGTGACCGAGGACTCGGCGACGTTGGTGGCCAGCACAACCCGGCGGCGGCCGTCGGGATCGGGCTGCAGCACGCGGGTTTGCTGCTCGATTGGTAGCTCGCCGTGGAGGGGGAGCACGTCGAGCCCTTCTCCCGCCGGGAGAAGGTGGCGCGCAGCGACGGATGAGGGTTCGGGCGAAGCCAGATGCAATTGGGCGGTGCGGGTGGCGGCGCCACTTACCCTCTCCCCAACCCCTCCCCCGGAGGGGGAGGGGCTTAAAGCGGCTTGCACCCGCGCTATCTCCCGTTGCCCCGGCAGGAACACCAGTACATCGCCCGGATGCTCGGCCACCGCCTGTTCCACTGCGCGCCGGGTCTGTGCTTCCAGCGCCTCGTCGCGCCGCGCCGGGAAGTGGCTGACCTCTACCGGATAGCTGCGGCCTTCGCTGGACAGACGCGGCGCATCCAGGAACTGCGCCAGCCGCTCACCATCCAGCGTGGCTGACATCACCACGATGCGCAGGTCATCGCGCAGCTGTGACTGCACGTCCAGCGCCAATGCCAGACCTAGATCGGCCGACAGGTGCCGCTCGTGGAATTCGTCAAACAGCAGCGCGCTTACGCCTTCCAGCAGCGGATCATCCTGCAGCATGCGGGTCAGGATGCCTTCGGTGACCACTTCAATGCGGGTACGCGCGGACACCTTGTTCTCGAAGCGGATGCGGTAACCGACGGTTTCGCCGACCGGCTCACCCAACTGCTTGGCCATGAAGGTGGCGGCACTGCGCGCGGCTACCCGGCGCGGTTCCAGCATGATGATCTTGCCGCCCTGCAGCCACGGCGCGTCCAGCAGCACCAGCGGCACCTGGGTGGTCTTGCCGGCGCCGGGCGGCGCTTCCAGCACCAGCCGCGTGTGCGCGGCCAGCTGCTGGAGGATGTCGGGGAGCAGCGGAGTGATGGGAAATGCTATTGCCATTGCAGCATTGTAGAAGCCGTGCGCTTCAAGCGCCGCCAGGAACCCGGCTATACCGGCTCGTTCATCCTGCGAAGGGCTTGCCAGCGGCCAAACCTCTACAATTCCCTGTTCCCGCCTCACCACATCCAGCTCAATGCAACTGATCGACATCGGCGCCAACCTTACCCACGAATCCTTTGATCGCGACATCGACGCGGTGCTGGAGCGCGCCCGCGCCGCTGGCGTGGTGCAGATGGTGATCACCGGTGCCAGCCGCGAGCATTCGCCGATGGCGCTGGATCTGGCACGGCGTCATTCGGGTTTCCTGTACGCCACCGCTGGCGTGCACCCGCACCATGCCAGTGAGTACACCGAAGAATGCGATGCGGAAATGCGTGCATTGCAGGCGCATCCGGAAGTGGTGGCGGTGGGCGAATGTGGCTTGGACTACAACCGCGATTTCTCGCCGCGCCCGGCCCAGCGCAAGGCCTTCGAACGTCAGCTGCAGATCTCCGCTGACCTCGCCGGCAAGCCGCTGTTCCTGCATCAGCGCGACGCACATGACGACTTCATCGCGATGATGAAGAACTTCGACGGCAAGCTCGGCCCGGCGGTGGTGCATTGTTTCACCGCCGAGCGCCGTGAGTTGTTCGACTACCTGGACCGCGATTGGTATATCGGTATCACCGGCTGGCTGTGCGACGAGCGTCGTGGTGCGCACCTGCGTGAGCTGGTCAAGCACATCCCGGCCGAGCGGCTGATGATCGAGACCGACGCGCCGTACCTGTTGCCGCGTACGATGCGGCCGCTGCCCAAGGACCGCCGCAACGAGCCGGCGTTCCTGTCGCACATCGTCGAGGAACTGGCCCGCGATCGTGGCGAAGATGTGGCGGTCACCGCTGCCAACGCTACCGCCGCGACCCGCGCCTTCTTCCGCCTGCCGCCGGTCTGACGGCAGGCGCAAGGCCGAAACCTCAAACGGCGCGCTGCGCCTCGTAGGCCTGCAGGTGGCAGTACGCTGCCTGCAACAGCGGCGCCGATTGCCCAGCAGCAAGTGCCCGGCCCAGCATGTCGCCGACGATATGTGCGGCTTCCACGCGCTGCCCGGCTTCCAGATCACGCAGCATCGAGGCTTTGATCGGCGAGCCGGGCTTGGTGATCGCGCCCAGCGCGATTTCCTGTGCTTTCGCTGGAATTGGCTGCCCGGCCTGCGCGGCGACCGCAAGGCATTCGGCGTACAAGGCCTGCATGAAGGCGGTGCCGTGGTCGCTGGCAACGATGCTGCCGACATCGGCGCGCATCAGGCAGGTGCCGGCGGCGAGTGTGGTCAGGAAGGTGTACTTGATCCACTGTTCCTGGGCGATATCGGCCGAGGCGACATGGTCGATGCCGGCCTGTTCGCAGGCCTTGGCCAATGCAGCGACGCGTGCGCTGTCGGTTGCGCCATCGCGCTCGCCGAAGGTGATCTTCGCCGGCTTGTCCAGATGCAGCACCGCACCGTCCTCGGCCTTGGTTGCGCTGATGAAGCACAGGCCGCCAAGTACGTTTGCACGCCCGAACCGCGCATCCAGCGCAGCGTAGTGACGCAGGCCGTTGAGGATCGGCAACACGGTGGTATTGGCGTCAACCGCAGGCGCGATGGCATCGATCGAGCTGTCCAGGTCATAGGCCTTGCAGCTGAGGATGACCAGATCGAATGGCTGATCCTTGGCCAGTTGCGGCAGGGCATCGGCGGTGACGTGGGCGACCGGGAATACCGCATCGCCGAGTGGGCTGCGTATCACCAGGCCGTCGCGGTCGAGCTGGGCTGCGCGGTTGGGTCGCACCAGGAAGGTGACATCAACGCCGGCCTGGGCCAGCCGACCACCAAAGTAACCGCCGGTACCGCCGGCACCGAGAATCAGGATGCGCATCAGCTTGGATATCCATCAACGAAGGGGAGTGAAGCCATCATAGGTGTTCGGGGGTGTTGTAGGAGCGGCGTCAGCCGCGAAGCTGTTCCCCCTCCCTTTGCCGAAGGCAAGGGGAGGGCTGGGTAGGGGTTGCGCTTTTCGCTGTTGGATCTTTTGCTTCGCGGCTTACGCCGCTCCTACAAATCCCAAAAAAAAAGGCGCCTTTCGGCGCCTTTTTCAGCTACGCAGGCCTACGCCTCGTCGCAGCAGCCACAGCGCCAACGTGGTGAGCACGGCAACAAAGCCCAGCATCAACGCATACGACACCCACAACGGCACATCGCTGCTGCCGAGCAGGCCGTAGCGGAACGCATTGACCATGTAGAAGATCGGATTGGCGTGGGTCATCGCCTGCGCCCAACCCGGCAACAAGGTCACCGAATAGAACACGCCGCCCAGGTAGGTCAGCGGGGTCAGGATGAAGGTCGGCACGATCGCCACGTCGTCGAACTTCTTGGCGTAGACGGCATTGATGAAGCCGGCCAGCGAGAAGATCGTTGCGCCCAGCAATACCGTGGTCAGCGTCACCAGCGGGTGCGGAATGCGTACGGGGGTGAAGAACATGGCGATGATCAGCACGATCACGCCCACCATCAAGCCACGCAGCACCGCGCCTGCCACATAGCCGCCGAGGATCACCCAGTTCGGCATTGGGCTTACCAGCAGTTCTTCGATATGCCGGCCGAACTTGGCGCCGAAGAACGAGGAGCTGATGTTGCCGTAGCTGTTCTGGATCACGCTCATCATCACCAGGCCCGGCACGATGAACTGCATGTAGCTGTAGCCGCCCATCTGCCCGATCTTGGAGCCGATCAGGCCGCCGAAGATCAGGAAGTACAGGGTCATGGTGATCGCCGGCGGCACCAGGGTCTGGCCCCAGATGCGCAGGATGCGGTTGACCTCGCGACGAACGATGGTGCCCAGCGCCACCCAGTTGCGGCTGCTGTCGGTCACGGGAACGGGGGTACTCATGCTGCGCTGTTCTCCAGGTTGCCGGTGAGGCGCACGAATAGCTCCTCCAGGCGGTTGCTCTTGGTACGCATCGAACGCACGCGGATGCCGGCGGCATTCAAGGCGTCGAAGACTCGGTTCAAATCCATCGCGCGCGGCATGTCCAGGTCCAGCGTGTGCGCGTTGCTGGCGGTCAGCACGGCGCCTTCGATATGCGGCAGCTGCGCAGGCAGGTCACCGTCGATGTCGAACAGGAAGCCTTCCACGTCGAGCTTGGCCAGCAGGTCACGCATCGGCCCCTGCTCGACGATCTGGCCGTGGTTGATGATGGCCAGGTTGCGGCACAGCTGCTCGGCCTCTTCCAGGTAATGCGTGGTGAGGATGATGGTGGTGCCGGCGGCGTTGATTTCCTGCAGCGTTTTCCACATGTCGCGGCGGATCTCGATGTCCACGCCAGCGGTGGGCTCGTCAAGGATCAGCAGGCGCGGTCGGGTCATCATCGCGCGGGCAATCATCAGCCGGCGCTTCATGCCGCCGGACAGGGTGCGGCTCATCATCTGCGCCTTGCCCCACAGGTGCGCGCGCTTGAGTTCTTCCTCGGCGCGGACCTCGGCCTCGGCACGCGGAATCCCGTAGAAGCCGGCGTAGTTCACCAGGATGTCGAAGGGCTTTTCGAACAGGTTGAAGTTGATCTCCTGCGGCACCAGCCCGATCAGGCGCATGGTGGCGCTGCGTTCGGCCACCAGGTCGCTGCCGAACACCTGTACCTGGCCTTCGCTCAGGTTCACCAGTGAAGAAACAATGCCGATCAGGGTCGACTTGCCAGCGCCGTTGGGGCCGAGCAGGGCAAAGAAGTCGCCTGGTGCGACTTCCAGCGACACGCCCTTCAAGGCCTGGACGCCGTTGTCATAGGTCTTGCGCAGGTCGGTGATGCGCAGGGCGGCTGCGCCGGGAGCAGTACGGGAGTCCAATCTTGGGCCTTCGCGCCGGGTACAGGCGTCGGATAAGTGCAGGCGGCTATTATAGGAGGCCCCGTGGTCCATACCCGGTTACACACTGTTCCCCTCCTGTGCCAATCCAATTCCCCCTCAAGCTGGTCGGCCGCCACATGCTGGCGCCCAGCATCGGCCACTACCAGTTCGTCCGTGACGACGGTCAGCCGCTGGATTTCCTGCCCGGCCAGTTCATTCAGGTTCACTTCGAGTACGCCGATGGCACCCCGGCCAAGCGCAGCTACTCGCTGGCTACCATCCACGACCACGCCTTGGGCCCGGGCGACGCGGTGGAAATTGCGGTCAGCTTCGTCCCCGGCGGCGCTGCCACGGCCCTGTTCGAGGGCATGGCACTGGGCGACCACATCAGCGGCAGCGGCCCGTTCGGCCGTTTCTGCCTGCAGCCGGGCGACCACAATGCCCGCTATGTACTGATCGCCACCGGCACCGGCGTCACCCCCTACCGTTCGATGCTGCCGCAGCTGCAGGCGGCGATGGTCGAGCGTGGCGTGGAAGTGGTGCTGCTGCAGGGCGCCCGCACGCCGGAAGAATTGCTGTACAGCGACGACTTCTACGCCTTCGCTGCCGCCAACCCTGGCTTCCGCTACATGCCCTGCCTGTCGCGCGAGCTGCCGGAAAACCCGCACGGCGATGTCCGCAAGGGCTACGTGCAGCAGCAGTTGGCCGAAATAGCTCTGGATCCGGCCCGCGATATCGTCTATCTGTGCGGCAACCCGGACATGGTCGATAGCTGCGTGGAAGTGCTCAAGGCCGCCGGACTGCCGATGCCGCAGATCCGTCGCGAGAAGTACGTCAGCCCGCCCGCGCCGAAGCCGCCTGTCGAGCGCGTCTGAGCCGCTCCCTTGGTATGCGGTAGAGGCCTGGTCTCTGCCGACCAAGGGTGTGCGTTGCATGTATGGCAGTCGGCTATACAGTGGCCTTGGTGCAGCGCATCCTCATCAGCAGGTTGCGCTCGCTAGAACAATCACCGCAGATTCTGCATCGGTCCGTTGTCGGGCCGATGGCCCCGTGCGCGCAGCGCAGCGTTGATCCGATAAACCTCGGCTCCCTGTAGCGCAGAAGAGCGAGTGAAGACAAAAGAATGTACTGAAATAATCACGTGGAGGAGCCGGATTCCGCAATCGGCGGATACACGTTTTGCCATTTCGAAAGTGCTTGTGCGTTATGTGATTGCCATCGCGATTGACGACCAACTGAATTCGCCTGGACGGCGCTAAGGTTCCCCGCAAGAGGGAAGGGAGCGGTAGTCAATGACAGCGGAACTGGCCACTTTTTTCGCGGCTATCAGCATCGTGGTGAGCGTTGGTGTCGCCATGGGGTTCTCTCTGGTATTGCTGGTATTGCCGCATAGCCCTGCATTGCGTGCATGGGTGGCAAGTCTGTGGCTGCTGGCGCTGTCGGTGTTCTTCCAGCTGATTGCCGCGCCACCGATCGGCTGGCCGTTGAAGCTGCTGGTCATGCTGTCATCACTGTTCGGCGCAGCGTTGTTGATAAAAGGCGTCGCCCTGCATGCTGGGCGACGGCTGGCCATCTGGAGACCGATGCTGGTGATGGGGCCGTTCTTCCTTGCGCTGTTGATCGATGCACAGCTGCTACATGTCAGTGGCATGCAACGCGATCTGTCGAACCTGTCGGCACTGGTGATGTACACATGGATCACCTGGATGTTGCTACGTGATACGCCGCAGAGCCTGCGTTTGAGTTATCGCCTGGCGGGCGGTGTATTCATTCTGCATATGCTGTTCTGTCTCTACGGCCTCGGCTTCTCCGGCGAAGTTTCCGGCGGCAGCGCGGATGAACTTTCCTTCGCCGTGCTGCTCAGGATCTGCGGCGGGATCGTGTTGTTGATGGCGCAGTGCTTCGCGCTGATGCTGCTGCTGGTGGAGCAGTTGTTCTGCGAGCTGCGCGACCGCGCCACGCATGACGGCATGACCGGCCTGCTCAACCGTGCTGCCTTGATGGCAGAGGGTCGCAAGCGGCTGGCTGAGGCCGTCGCAAAAGGGCAGCCGTTCGCGGCCTTGATCATCGATCTGGATTACTTCAAGCGCATCAACGACAGCTGGGGGCATCTGGCGGGGGACGAAGTGTTGATGCATTTCTCCCGGCTGGCGCGCGACTGCGTTGCCGACCAGAACAGCCTGCTGTGTCGCTACGGCGGTGAGGAGTTCGTGCTGTTGTTGCCTGGCGCTTCGGCAGCCGAGGCGATCGCGATGGCGCAGGAGATTTTGACGAAGGTGCGGGCTGCCAACGTGACGGCGGCAGGGCAGGCGCTTGGCTACACGGTCAGCATAGGTGTGCATGTGGCGCGCACCGCGGCAACCTTGGAGCAGGTGCTGACCCATGCTGACGCGGCGTTGTACCAGGCAAAAGCGGCCGGCCGCGACCGTGCCTGCATGGCCGATAGCGTTGAGGCGGTCGGGGCGCGATGGAAACCTTCCGCGCGCCGCGCCGCGATGGGGTGAGCTTTGCTGGCAGGTGACGGCAAGGTCGTGACCCTGCCTGTAAAGGACGCTTGACAAGAGCCCGGGGCCGGTATCAGGATGTGTAAAGCATCCTTTACAGGACTTGTCATGATCGTCTTTCGCCGTAGTCGAGCTTTGCGCACTGTGGTCCCGGCAGGGGCCGCCAGCATCGCAGCACAGCTGTACCGCAGGCCGTCATCGGCGTCTGCGGGCAGGAACCGGCCATGAAGCGCAACGCCGTTTCCCTGTGGTTGCTGTTGGCGGCTGGGATTCTGGCTGTCGTCGGCGCATTGTTGAACACCTATGCATCCTCGCGCGTCGGTAGTTATGCGGTGGGGATCGTGTTCGGCACAGCCTTGGGCCTGGCCGCCGCCGCCGCGTTGCGCCGGTTGATGCCCGACGGCTGCGATGTTGCGCCGGCCAAGCTGCGCAAGCGCTATACCCGCGAGGTGATGCTGGCCATGGCCGGCTACGTGGTGCTGTTGGTGCTGTCGATCCTGCTGCTCAAGCGGGTCGAGGACGGCGTGCTGCGCGCCCTTATCGCACTGCTACCGGTGCCGCCAATGATGCTGGTGCTGCGTGCGATGATTCGCTACATCCGCGATGCCGATGAGCTGCAGCAACGCATCGAGCTGGAGGCAGTGAGTTTTGCCACGGCATTCATTTCGCTGCTGTACCTGACGGGGGGCTTTCTGCAGTCGGCCAAGGTCATCGATGTGCCGTCCAACGTGGCGATGATCTGGGTGTTTCCCTTGGTCTGCCTGTCGTATGGGCTGGCCAAGGCCGTGGTCGCACGGCGCTATCACTGAGCCCGGGCGATGGATAACCGATTGCGCGAGTTGCGCGAAGCCAAGGGCTGGTCGCAGGGCGAGCTGGCCGAGCAGCTGGAGGTTTCCCGGCAGACGGTCAACGCGCTGGAGACCGGCAAGTACGATCCCAGTCTGCCGTTGGCGTTCCGTATCGCCCGGCTGTTCGAAAGTCGAATTGAAGAAATTTTCTTTCCTGATGTCACATAGCTGCCGCGCCCGCGTCTGGATGCAGGTAGATCCGTTTTTTCTTCAACCGTGAGGGGCTGTTCCGATGATGTCCCGTAAGACCCAAACCATCCTCGCCTTGGCCGTTATAGCCGGCATCGTCGGCTACCGCCTGGTGCGGTCAACCGATACGCCAGCGTCAGTGCCTGCTGCGACCGGAGCCACAGCTGTATCGGCTGCGCCCGGCAAGCCGCAGACGCTTGGCAGCTTGAACTTCCAACCCTGCAGCCTGAGCTCGGCCGGCAGCCGCGACAGCCTGGAAGCGCAGTGCACCACGCTGGAAGTCCCCGAAGACCGGGCAAACCCGCAAGGCCGCAAGATCGCCCTGAACATCGCCTGGGTTGCACCGGAGAAGGAAAGCGACCTGCAGCCGGATCCGGTGTTCTTCCTGGCCGGTGGCCCGGGCCAGGCCGCGGTCGCTACCTATCCGCAGGTGGACCCGGCATTTGCCGAGGTGCGCAAGCACCGCAACGTGATCCTGGTCGACCAGCGCGGCACCGGCAAATCCAATCTGCTGGCTTGCGATACGCCGGACGATGCGGATTTCAGCACGGCCTCGATGGTGGCAGCGGCGCAGAGCTGTGCAACCGAGCTGGCAAAGAAGGCCGACCTGCGCTTCTACACCACCACCGATGCGGTGGCGGATCTGGATGCGGTGCGCCAGGCCATCGGTGCGACGCAGATCAATCTGGTCGGTGTCAGCTACGGCACCCGTGTGGCCCAGCAGTACGCCATGCGTCATCCGCAGGCCACCCGCAGCATCGTGCTCGACTCGGTAGTGCCGAACAGCCTGCAGCTGGGCAATATCTTCGCGCGCAACCTGGATGATGCGCTGGCGCTGCAGTTCGCCCAATGCACCAAGACCGCCTCGTGCAAGGACAAGCTGGGTGATCCACGTGCCGAGCTGGACACGCTGCTGGCCAAGCTGCGTGCGCAGCCGGTGACGGTTCAGTACCGCGACGCCAGCACAGGCGAACAGCAGCAGGGCGAGCTGCGTGCCGAAACCGTTGCCGGACTGGTGCGCATGTATGCCTACATGCCGGCTGCCGGCGCGTTGCTGCCCAAGCTCATCCATGAAGCCAATGGCGGCCGCTACGACAACCTGATGGCGCTGACGCAGATGCTGCAGGGCGAGATGAAGGATGCCATGGCGATGGGCATGCAGCTGTCGGTGGTGTGCAGCGAAGACAAGGAAAGCATGGTCGCCAAAGGTGCCGACGCGGACACCGTGCTCGGCAACCAGATGGCCGAAGCCATGGGCGCGATGTGCGCCAGCTGGCCCAAGGGCACCGCACCAGCCGACTTCCACAAGCCGCTGGCCGGCAAGGTGCCGACGCTGGTGCTGGAAGGCGAGTTCGATCCGGTGACGCCGCCGCGCTATGGCGAAGAAGTGGTCAAGCACCTGGATAACGCGCGCCTGTTCGTGCTGCGTGGCCAGGGCCACAACGTCATCGGCGCTGGCTGCATGCCCAAGCTGTTCGCGCAGTTCATCGAAAAGACCGACCCGAAGGCGCTCGACGGTGCCTGCCTGGAAAAACTCAACTACGTGCCGCCGTTCACCAGCTTCAATGGCTGGGAACCGTGACATCACCGCATCACTGAGGATTAGCTTCCATGATCGTTGCAGAACGACTCCGCAAGACCTTCCCCGGCAGGGGCAAGGACAAGACGCCGGTGATTGCCGTGGATGACGTCGGCTTCACCGCCCACGACGGCCAGATCACCGGTCTGCTCGGCCCCAATGGCGCCGGCAAGACCACCACGCTGCGCATGCTGTACACGCTGATGACGCCGGAAAGCGGCCGCGTGCTGGTCGACGGCATCGATGCCGCGGTCGACCCCAATGCGGTGCGGCGCAGCCTCGGCGTGTTGCCTGACGCGCGCGGCGTGTACAAGCGCCTGACCGCCCGCGAGAACATCGACTACTTTGGTGAACTGCATGGCATGAGCTCGGCCGCCATCGTCGAGCGCACCGCGCGCCTGGCCAAGGCGCTGCAGATGGAAGATTTCCTCGATCGTGCCACCGAAGGTTTCAGCCAGGGCCAGCGCACCAAGACCGCGATTGCCCGCGCGCTGATCCACGACCCGCGCAATGTGATTCTCGACGAGCCGACTAATGGCCTGGACGTGATGACCACCCGTGGCTTGCGTGGCTTCCTCAAGGAGCTGCGCGAGGAAGGCCGCTGCGTGATCTTCTCCAGCCACATCATGCAGGAGGTCGCTGCGCTGTGTGACCGCATCGTGATCGTCGCGCAGGGCAGGGTGGTTGCCCAGGGCACGCCGGATGAGCTGCGCGAGCAAGCCCATGAGAGCAACCTGGAGGACGCGTTCGTGAAGCTGATCGGCAGCGAGGAGGGCCTGCACGCATGAGCCAGACTGGATATTTCCGCGCCATCTTCACGGTGATGCGCAAGGAGCTGCGCGACTTCGCCCGCGATCGCCGCACCTTCCTGTTGACCTTGCTGACAGCACCGTTGCTATACCCGTTGCTGTTCCTGGGCATGAACAAGCTCACCAACCTGCGCGCTGAAACGCAGTTGGAAAAGGACTTGAGCATCCCGGTGGTGGGCATCGCCCGTGCCCCGAATCTGGTCGCCTTCCTGGCCAGCCGCGGCATCAATGCCACCGAGGCACCGGCTGACTACGAAGCATTGATCCGTAGCCAACGCGAAGATCTGGCCTTGGTCATCGACGAGAACTTCGCTGCCGACTGGCAGGCCGGCAAGCCGGCCAAGGTGGAGATCGTCGCTGATACCACGCGCCGTACCGGCGATGTGCAGATCGCCCGCGTACGCAGTGTGCTGACTGCCTACGGGCAATCGGTGGGCGCCTTGCGTCTGCTGGCACGCGGCGTCAATCCGGCGGTGGCCGCACCGGTCAATGTCGGCATCCGCGATCTGGCAACGGCCGAAGCCAAGCGCGGTATCTTCCTGTCGGTGGTGCTGCCGCTGGTGCTGATGTTGTTCGCCTTCATCGGTGGCTCGCACCTGGCGATGGACACCACCGCCGGTGAGCGTGAGCGGCAGTCGCTGGAGCCCTTGCTGGCCACGCCGGCTGCACGTGGCGCCCTGGTCAGCGGCAAGATGCTGGCAGCGGTGTTGTTGGGTCTGGCGTCGATGCTGCTGATCCTGATCTCCTTCAAGGTCAGTGCCAGCATCGGCGGTGGCGCGGCACGCTCGCTGGACGTGAGCTTCGCGGCGATGGGCAAACTGCTGGTGATCCTGCTGCCGCTGGTGCTGATCGGCACTGCCTTGCTGACCTGTCTGTCGGCCAGCTCGAAGAGCATGAAGGAAGCGCAGAGCCATATGGTCTGGTTGATGCTGCTGCCGATGTTGCCGGGCTACGCCCTGATGGCCTACCCGCTGAAGGACACCCAGCTGTGGCAGTACGCGGTGCCGTTCCTGTCGCAGAACCAGATGCTGGTGAAAGTGACCCGCGGCGAGATGCCGTCGGCCACCCAGTGGGCGGTGTATCTGGCCGCCTCGGTGCTGCTGGCAGTGCTGCTGTGGGCGGTAGCGGTATGGCGATATCGCCAGGAGCGCCTGGCAATCTCCGGCTGATAAGGCGTCTCCTGTAGTGCCGAGCCATGCTCGGCATGGGGGCTCTACCAGCAAGGCCTCTGCCGAGCATGGCTCGGCATTGCCAAAACAACAAAGGCCCGGATCACTCCGGGCCTTTGCTTTGCTCAGCGCTGCGTCGTTGCTACATACCGGACGAATTGCCCATCCTCGAAAACATAGCGGAAGACCTGCCGGCTCACGATTGGCGCCCGCCCATTGCGGCCCTCGTGACTTACCCGGGTTTCGCTGAGGTCAACAACACCGTCACCATCAAGGTCGACGAAATCCCATTCGCTGGCATGACGGTAGTAGCGGTAGCTACGCTTGCCCCAGGCGCCTTCGTTGTCATCAAAATCGACGCTGCGGATGGCCTTGGCCAAGCACCCTTCGAACTGCACAAGGTAGCGCCTGCCGCTGATGCTGCCGCCACCAGAGGCGATGCTTTCGAGCACGATCTCGGAAACGCCGTTGTTGTCGAGATCCAGGACGGATCGGATGTGACCGAAGCCGGTGTGCTCGCACACCAGACCACGCTGCGGAAAAACAATCAGTACACGCGCCGAGAAGTTTCGACCACCGGGGCCCTCTGCTTCCAGCAGGTAGCCGGGCTCCCTGCTGTGGCTGTGGAACGGCAGTGCGGTGCTGGAGTCGAAGCTGAGTATCGGGCGATCAGGATCCTGCGCAAATACTGCATAAGGGTTGGCATTGTCCGTGATCTTGAAGACAGCGTTGCTGCGGTCAACGACGAACACGGATTGCCCGCTGTTGCCCAACCAGCGCTGTATCTGTACGCCGCTGGGGGGTTCCGCCAGCGCAATTGCCGGCATCAACAGCAGTGCCATGCCCGCCCATGTCTTCATTTGCTGATCCCTGCCTGCCGGCTGCGCCGTTGGGTGGATGATCGGGTAGCGGTTGGTTGAAAGAAAGAGCTCGGCGGAGGCGGAGCTGTTTGGGAGCATGCTTCAAACAGCCGGGCCACGCTGCTGTAGTGCCGAGCCATGCTCGGCATGGGGCTCTACCGGTAAGGCGTCTGC